>NZ_JBICYR010000014.1:0-25433 GCF_043201175.1 Streptomyces sp. NPDC048337 | reverse complement strand
TCCGCAAAGTGCCGCACGCCGCCCCCCCCCCCGTCCGCCCCCCGGTCTAACCCCCACACCCCCCCGACCCCGGGGGCGGGGTGCGCGCCCTCCCCCCCCCGCCCCGCGGCTTCGGCGTTCCGGCATTCCGGCGTCTCGGCCTCGGACACGCCCGCGACGCGCACACATGGGCGCACGGCTGTGCGGGGACGGAGTACCGTCCCCACACAGCCGTGCGCCCGTCGGGCCGGACCGGGGCCCGGCCTCGCCCCGCCCCGACTAGATGTACTCGGTGTCCGGGTCGAGGCCGACGAGCACCCGCCCGTACGCCTCGAACCCGCCGAGCGTCGCCAGCAGCCCGTGCAGCGACAGCCCCTGGATGTCGCGGTGGACCCGCTGGAACGCCCCGGCCTTCGCGATGACCGAGGCGCCGCTCACCGAGTGCAGGGTGTCGACGGCCTCCTTCGCCAGCTGCACCGCGTAGGTGATCCGGCCGCGCGTCTCGACCCGCTCCTCGATGCTCAGGCGCTCGCCCGCGTCGGCGGCCTCCTGGATCCGGCGGGTGTAGGCGGCGGCCAGCGCCTCCGCCGCCGCGATCTTGTTGGCGGCCGCGGCGACCTGGAACTGGACGTACGGGTGGTCCCGCGTCTCCGTCCAGTGCGAGTAGGCGATGCCCTTTCCGGGGAGCTTCTCCAGGAACAGTTCGAGGGCGGCCCGCGCCATGCCCACGTACGCGGCCACCGACAGTGCCATCACGTACAGGGTCAGCCCGTACTCGCGGCCGCTCGCCGCACCGGCGTTGGAGCGCCCCGCGACCTGGCCCTCCAGCACCTCGTACCCGTCGACCACCCGGTGGGCCGGTACGAAGTGGTCCGTCAGCGAGGTGGTGGAGCTGCCGGTGCCGGCGGCGGCGGAGACGTCCCAGTCGTCGGCGATCGCCATCGCCGAGGCGGGCACCACCGCGTACACCTCCTCGTGCTCGTCGTCGTCACGCTCGACGAGGGCGGCGAGGATGTTCCAGTCGGCGCCGCGGATGCCGGTGTTGAAGCGCCAGCTGCCGTTCAGCACGAAGCCGCCCTCGACGCGCGTGGCACGCCCGGTCGGGGTGAAACCGCCGGAGACCCGGAGCGAGCCGCCGGCGTAGATCTCCTGCTGCGCCTGGTCGGGGTACTGCGAGATCAGCCACGCACTGGAGATCCAGGCGTTGGCGACCCAGCCGGTGGAACCGCAGCCGCGGGCGATCTCGGCGACGATGTCGAACTGGTCGGAGAGCGGCAGGTCCAGGCCGCCGTAGGCCCGCGGCACGGCGGCGCGGAACACGCCGGCCTTGTCCAGCAGGTCGACGTTCTCGTCGGGGAGCCAGCCTCGCTCCTCGGCCTCGCGGCCGTTCTCGCGCAGTTTCAAGGCGATGTCCTTCACCGCGCTCACCACGGAAGCGGCGTCGGTACCGGTCGACGTCATCAATGTCTCCTCTAAGGCCGTGTCAAAGCCTGAATCGTTGCCTGAATCGCTGCGTGAATCGCTGCCGGAATCGTTTCCCGGGCCGATCTTACCGGCGCCGCATTCCCTTGCCGGAAATTCCGTCCACCGGCCAGTCATTCCCGGCACTCGGGGCCTGGATGACCAGCGGATTACCTGTCGGTGGGCCGCCGGTTCAACGGGTTTCGGTACCGTCGTCTGGAATCCGTGTCCGGAGTGTTCAGCCACCGTCAAGAAAGCGGGTCACGACCAGCATGAGCAGCATTCCTGGAATCACCGTCGACTTCGATGTCGACAACCCCGACCTGACCGGCGACACCGACATCCAGAACGAGATCTTCCTCCAGCTCTTCAATTCTGGTGACGGCGCCCTGTTCGACCTCCTGTACCGCGACGACGCCATCTCGAACTTCTCGGGCGCTCCGCTGACGGGCGAGGCCCGCCTGGCCTTCTTCAAGGAGTTCCTCGCCCCGAAGCCGCTCCTCAAGGCCGAGGTCACGCACTCGTACGTGGCCGGCGACGTGGCGCTGATCGGCGTGAACTTCAGCGTCGACAGCACCGGCCCCGACGGCGAGCCCGTCCGCATCGCCGGTTCCTGCACGGACGTGCTCCGCAAGGGCGAGGACGGCCGGTGGCTCATGGCCGTCGACCGTCCCGTGGCGGGCACGCTCCTGCCGGAGTGAGACGCGGCTCCCGGTCCGGCCGGCTACCGCACGGCCGGCCGGACCGGGGCCGTCCCTCTCCCCCACCCACATGCAGCAACGGAAAGGAAGGAAGCACCGACATGGACCGTGAGGTGAACGGCACCGTGGACCTGGACACCAAGTGGCTCCGGCGGTTCGGCCCCGCCCACACCGGCGTACCCGCCCTCGTGTGCTTCCCCCACGCCGGCGGTGCCGCCAGCGCCTACCTCCCGCTCGCCCGGGCCCTCGCGCCCGGCCTGGACGTCCTGGCCGTCCAGTACCCGGGCCGCCAGGACCGCCGCCTTGAGGAGCCGTACGCCGCGCTCACCGACCTCGCCGACGCCGTGGCGCGGACCCTGATCCCGCTCACCGGCCGCCCGTACGCCGTCTTCGGTCACAGCATGGGCGCCGTCATCGGCTACGAGACCGTCCGCCGGCTCGCCGCCCTCGGACTCCCGCTTCCGCAACGGCTGTTCGTGTCCGGGCGGGGTGCGCCCACCGCCCGGCCCGCCGTCCACGACCGGCTCGTCACCGATGCGCAGGTGCTGGCCGCGGTCCGGATGCTCGGCGGCACCGGGCCCGCCGTACTCGACGATCCGGAGATGCTCGGGATGCTGCTGCCCGCGCTGCGTGCCGACTACCGCGCGCTGGGCTCGTACGGCTGGAGCGGCGGCGACCGGCTGCCCGTGCCGGTGACCGCCCTGATCGGCGACAGCGACCCGGTCGTCACGGTGGCCGAGGCCGGCCGCTGGGGCGAGCAGACCAGCGCCGACTTCTCCCTGCACGTCATGCCCGGCGGGCACTTCTACCTCCAGGAGCAGATCGGCCGGGTCGCGGGCGTCATCACGGACGGTCTCGCCGCCCGCTCGACGGCGTGATCGCCGCGGTGGTGCGCGCCCCGGCCGTCACCGCCGAGGTGTTCCGCGATCCGCCCGCCCCGGCCCCGCCCTTCCCCGCGGAGGCCGCGCTGGTGGCGGGTGCGGTGGAGGGGCGGCGCAGGGAGTTCACGGTCGTACGGTCCTGCGCCCGCGCGGCGCTGGCCCGGCTGGGCGTGGCTCCCGCGCCCCTTTTGCCGGGTCCCGGCGGCGCCCCGCGCTGGCCGGCCGGCATCGTCGGCAGCATGACGCACTGCCGGGGCTACCGCGGCGCGGCCGTCGCCAGGGCCGCGGAACTGCGCTCCATCGGCTGCGACGCCGAACCCAACGGACCGCTGCCCCGTCCCGGCATGCTGGACATGATCGCGCTCCCCGGGGAACGCGCGTGGGTACGCGCGCTGGGCCTGCGGGAGCCTTCGGTGCACTGGGACCGGCTGCTGTTCAGCGCCAAGGAGAGCGTGTACAAGGCGTGGTATCCGCTGACCGGCCGCTGGCTGGACTTCGAGGAAGCGGTCGTCACCCTCGATCCGCGGGCCGGCACGTTCCGGGCGGAGCTCCTGGTACCCGGTCCCGAGGTGGACGGGCGGGAGCTCACCGGTTTCGACGGCCGCTGGACGGCCGACCGCGGCCTGCTGCTGACGGCGGTCGTCGTTGCCGCCGCGGCCGCCGGATAGGCGGCCCTTCCCACGAAAGCGGCGCGGCCGGTGTGCCAGCACACCGTCCGCGCCGTGATGCCCTCTTGCCCTCGCCCTCGCCCCGTCCGGGCTCAGCGCTGGCTGTCGTCCGTCCAGATGCGGCTGCTGAGGTCGGTGCCGCGCAGCACCTGTACCCGCCACGGGTCGATGCGGATCAGCTGGTAGCCGGGGTCGGTCACGCCGCCGCGCCAGAAGTTGCGCGGGTTGTAGCCGACGCCCGCCGGACTGCCCTTGCGGTACAGGTCCCAGGCGTACTGCTTGGTCTCCATGTCGTCGACCCAGGTGGACATGGAGTCGATGAACACCGCGTTCTGGCGGGGGTTCCAGTACGAGTACGTCGTCGCCGGGTTGTTGGCCAGGTGGGCGGCCTTCACCGGGGTCTTGTACGCCGCCAGCCAGCCGACGGGCCGGCCGTCGACCGTCTCCCAGATCGGCAGCAGCACGCGGGCCCGCGGCCGCTGCTTCTTGTCCACCGTGATCATGGTGCAATAGACAATGTCACGAATATATTCGTAGAACTTGTCTTCGATCTCGGAAAACTTCTCCACGCGCGCAGCCACGGCGCCTCCCATCCGCTTTCTCAATTTCGCAGCGGACTTGAATACGCAACGCCCGCGTGTAGCCAGCATGCATCCTGGCGAACCCTTGCGGAAGAGGGCACTTCAAAGGAACCTAGTCACCGCCGGGGTACCACGGGTGGCCGACGGAGCCCTGTTGACGGACCCCTGGCGACCTCGGCAGACGGACAGATGGCTGGCCAGGGCACCGATCGGACCTGGCTTCAAGAATCCCTCAAGATACGCGTGGTGGGATGGCGGCTGAAAACCGTTTGTGGGGGCGGGTGCCAGCTATGTAAACAGATGACGAACCGTCGCTTACATCGAGCCGGAAACAGTTATTGGGTGGCAGGATTCGTCTCCTGCAACGAGGAGGGGGCATATGCATTTCCGTCTGCTTGGTCCGTTAGAGGCGCTGGCCGCCGATACTCCCGTTTCCCTGGGTGGGGCGAAGCAGCGCGCCACGCTCGGTTATCTACTCCTTCACGCCAACCGAGTCGTCGCGACGAGCCGGCTGCTGCGGGCCCTGTGGGACGCCGGGGACAGCCCTCCGACCGCCCGCAAGATCCTCCAGAACGCCGTCTGGGGGCTGCGGGGCGTCCTGGCCGGTGCTCCCAGCGATCCCCGCGATCCCTCACCCGCTCCCGAACTCCTCACCCAGGCGCCCGGCTACATGCTGCGGATCGACCCCGAGCTCGTCGATCTCTCCGTCTTCCAGCAGCGGGCCACCCAGGGGCGCGCCGAACTCGCCGCCGGCGCCCCGGAGACCGCGGCCGCCCTGCTGCGCGAGGGGCTGGCGCTCTGGCGCGGCCCGGTGCTCTCCGACCTCGCCGAGACGGGGATCTCCTGGCCGGAGCTGGACGCCGCGAACAAGGTGCGGCTGGACGCCATGGAGGACCTCTTCGACGCCGAGCTGAGCTGCGGTCACCACCATTCGGCACTCGGCGGCATCGAACTCCTGGTCGACGCCGAGCCATTGCGGGAACGGGCGTGCGGGCAGCTGATGCTCGCGCTGTACCGGTGCGGGCGGCAGGCCGACGCGCTCAACGTCTACGACCGGGTGCGGTCTGCCCTGGTGGAGAACCTCGGGCTGGAGCCCGGGCGCGGCTTGCAGATGCTCCAGCGCGCCATCCTGACCCACGACCCCGCACTGACCCTGGACGACGAGCCGATGCTGTACGGGACCCGCCCGGCCGCCCGGCCGTCGGTACGGCTGACCGGGGAGGGGGAGCGGAACGGGAACACCCTCACCGCGCTCCCCACCCCCGTTGAGGCACGGACGGCGCCGGCGCCCGCGCGGCCCGAGCCCGCGACGCCGGGCCCCGGGGCCCGTGTCCCGGCGCAGCCGTCGCCCTCGGGGCCGGTGGCCCGGCGGGTGCCGGTGAGCACCCTGCTGGTCAGCACCCGGGGCGGCGGGGACCTCATCGCCCCGCTCCCGGAGGAACTGGAGGACCTGGACGGCACGCTCGACCGGCTGCGGCTGGTGATCCAGGAGGAGGTCGAGGCGTTCGGCGGCCTCGTGGCCGCCACCATCGGGTCGGTCACGCTGGCCCTCTTCGGGGCCGGGGAGCCCAGCTCGGGCAAGGACCCGGAGCAGGCGGTGCGCGCCGGGGTCGCCATCCGCGACCTGCTCTCCGCGGAGCCCGGAGTGCTCGTCCGCGCGGCCGTGACGACGGGGAGCGCCCTCGTCCGCCACCGCCCGGACATGCTGCCGCACGTCTCGGGGACCCTGCTGGACGAGGGGCAGGCGCTGCTGGCCCGGGTGCCGGACGGGGAGGTGTGGATCAACGGGCCCGCCCGGCTGGCGACCGCGCACATCGTGACCTGCCAGCCGGCCTCGGACCTGTGGGATTCCTGGCGAGTCGGCGGCGTGTGCGGGCAGGGCGGCTGCCCGGCGGTCGACCGGGTGCCCGAACTGGGCATCCTCAGCGGGCTGCTGGACTGGGCCCGGGACCGCTCGGTGCCCCACCTGGTGACCGTGCTGGGTGACCCGGGGGTGGGCCGTACGCATCTGCTGATGGAGTTCACGCGCAGCGTCTCCGAGCAGTCCGCGGACGCGGCGCGGATCGTGGTCGCGCGCGCCGGCGGCACGGCCGGTCCACTGGACCTGCCCGCCGAGATACTGGCCCGGTGCTGCCGGATCCGGGCCGGCGACTCCCCGTCCACCGCGCAGGAGAAGCTCGCGTCGGTGATCCGTACGCTGCCGCTCGACCCGGTGCGTCAGGCACAGCTGCGCGCGGGCCTGTTGCCGCTGCTGCCGCGGTCGGACGCCCGAACCCCGGGTGCGGAGCGGGAGATCCTGGACCGGTGGGGCGAGTTCATCGTCGCGCTGGCCGGCATGGAACCGCTGGTGGTGGCCATAGACGACCTCCACCGGGCGGATCCGCTGCTGCTCGACCGCATCGAGTCGCTGGCGGACTCGGCAGGGGAGGCGGCCCTGCTGCTCGTGGTCACGGCCCGGACGGAACTGCTGGAGCAGCGGATGGACTGGGGCGGCGGCAAGCGCCGCGTCTCCACCATCACCCTGCTCCCGCCGGTGGAGAGCCCGGTGTCCGAACCACTGCCGAACGCGTGCCCCGTCTAGGGCGGACGCTCCGTCGGATCAGACGAGACCTCGCATACCGTGCCGGTCTCCGGGGGCGCGTTCCCCGGAGACCGGCACGGTGCGTCACGCCCCGGTCAGGCGCTCGCCGTCGTGGGCCCGGAAGAGCCCGATCACGGCGCGCAGACCCGCGTCGAGCTGGGCGATCTCCGCGTCGGTGAGGTACAGCGACGGCTCGAACCGCAGCGTGTTCACCGCGCTGGCGGTGGGGAACGTACGGATCCGGTGCTCGCGCAGCAGGTATCCGGCAACGGTGTAGCCGAGCAGCGGGGCCGCCTCGCGGATGGCCGGGGAGGCCGAGTCCGCCTGGTCGCGGAACTCCAGGCCGAGGATCAGACCTCGTCCCCGGACCTCCTTGACCACGTCGGGGAACTCCTCCCGAAGCGCGTCCAGCGTGGCCTTGAGCCGCCCGCCGCGCTCCGCGGCGGTGCGGTACGCCGCTCCGCCGTCGGCTTCCAGGAGTTCGAGCACCTTCTGCGAGATGTGGCAGGAGAAGGCGTCCTTGGCGAAGGTCGAGCTGTGCACCAGCTCGAATTCCTGCCGGTATCGGGACTGCCGGACGAGCATCACCGAGGTTTTGGCGATTCCGCCACCGAGGCTCTTGGCCAGCGTGTAGTAATCGCCGACCAGGCCGATCTGGGAACTCGCCAGGAATGCGCCGGCCCGGCCCATTCCGCTCTGCACCTCGTCGATGATGACCGGGCAGTCCACCTCTGCGGTCACGCGCTGGATCTCACGGGCGAACTCCTCGTCCACCTCGCGAATTCCGCCTTCGCCCTGGATGGGCTCCAGGACGAACGCACAGAAGACCGGGGCGTTGCGCCGTACCGCGTGCACCGCACCGTCGGTGACGACCAGGTCGAGGACGTCGCCCCGCTCCTCCTCGACCACGGCCTTGAGTACGTCGGCGCGGCCGAAGGGGATGAACCGCGCCTGCGCGGCGAGCGCGGCGAAGGGCGCGCGGTAGCCCTCGTTGTGGGTGAGCTGGACGCTGCCGACGAGCTTCCCGTGGAAGCCGCCCTCCAGGGTGAGGAATACCGGCGGCCGACCGGTCTGCTCCTCGTTGCGCCGGGTGATCTCGGCGGCCAGCGCCTCGAAGCCCGCCTCGCCCCGCTCCTGCCCGGCGGCCGGTTCGGCCAGCCCGGCCAGTGCGTACGTCCCCGGCGCGACGGCCGCGCCGGCGGCCACGGCCGCCCGGGCCGCGCTCAGGTTCCCGGCCAGCTCGGCCTTGAGTTCCGCGAGCCGCATGCCGCGGTCCAGCTCGGCGTGCTTGACCGCCGCCTCGACGGCCTCGGCGCCGGTGTTCGCGAAGATGGCGGAGTACGGCTCGCTCGCGCCGGTCTCCCGCCGCACGATGCGGTTCAGGGTGTTGGCGACGTCGTTCGCGTACGGGTGCCGCGAGAACTGTGCGTGCACCGGCACCTGGCGGGAGATCAGCTCCCGCGCGTGCGCGGCGATCTCCGGGTGGTTGTGCCCCAGGAGGACGGATCCGTAGCCGCCGGCGAAATCGACGACCGGGACCTCACCCCCGTCCGGAGCCGCATAGAAGAGGGTATTTCCCTCGGCGCGCACGTACTCGACGTCGAGTCCGACCGATGACAGCCATCCCAGAAGATATGGCTCCGCGAGCTGAAGCTCGGCAGGGGTGCTATTCATGGCGGCCACCCTAACCACTTCCGCACAACGGGCCGGAAATGTCGGGGAACCCCATGGTAATCGAATGCCCTTGGCGGACCTGCTGAGCGACCGGTTACCGGCCGGTGCCCGCCGGTTGAGAAGAGCGTGGGTGATGCCCGCATATCTTTTGTTCCGGTAAATTACCGGAAGGGCGCGAAATGAATTCTGTAACGACCGAGACTCCGGCAGGCCGATCGGCGGCCGCCCGGACTCCGGCCTCGCTGCGTGAGGTCATGTCCCAGTTCGCGACCGGCGTGACGGTGCTGTCCGTCGGGGGCGAGTCCATCCACGGTATGACCGCCAACGCCTTCACCTCCGTCTCCCTCGATCCGCCGACCGTCCTGGTGTCCATCGCGCACAGCGCGGTCATGTACCAGGCGATCACGGCGGCCGGGCACTTCGGCGTCTCGATCATGGAGGCGGGCCAGGAGGGACTGGCCCGTTTCTTCGCCGACAAGAAGCGCCCGCTGGGGCCCGCCCAGTTCACCGGGGTCGACTGGACGAAGGGCGAGCGCACCGGCGCTCCGTTGCTGGCCGGCGCGCTGGCGTGGCTGGAGTGCGAGGTGACCGAGGCGTACGACTCGGGCGATCACACCCTCTTCATCGGAACGGTGGCCGACGCCGGCCTCGGCGACCGGGGCGCGGGCGGCCTGCTGTTCTACGACGGCGCCTTCCAGCGGCTCACCCCGCGCGTCCGATGACCGCCCCGGCACCGGGCTGGGACACCGTCATCGGCCCCGGCTTCACCCAGGCCCTGCAGGAGGGGCTGTCCCGGGCGTCCCGCAGGCCCCGGCCCCGGGTGGCGGCCCCGGCGCTCCCCCCGGCCGCCGGGGTCCCCGCGGCGCGGGAGCCGATCGCCGTGCCGTCCCGGGCCGCTGCCGGACGTCCCACCCCGCAGGACCGGCTCGAAGCGGTGCTCTGCCGGTTCGAGGCGGCGCTGCCGGCCGCGCTCCCGCCCTCCTCCCGCGCGGACGACGCACTGCGCCGCGCCCTGACGGAGCGGGCGCGGGCGACCCTCGCCGACGCCCTCGGCATCCCCGCGGCCCCCGTCCGCCGGGGCGGCGGGACGCCCGTCCGGCTCGGCGCGGTGGCCGTCTCCCTGCTCATGGAGTGCGCGGTCCTCGAACTCTCCGATTCCGGGTGCCTGACCGGGGCCGCCGTACGGGCCCTCGGCACGGCACTGCGCGAGGCGGCGGCCGACACCGAGGCCGAGTCGCGTACCGGCTCCGGCGCGGCGGAGGCGGACTGCTGTTGGCATGAACAGCGCTGGTTCTCACGGGAGTTGCACGACCACGTGGCGGTGGGCATCACCACGGCCCGGCTGCTGCTCGCCGAGTGCGACACCGCCCCCGGCCACGCGGCCCGGGCAGGCGGGCCGGACGGCCGGCCCGCCGACCCGCGGCGCTTCCAGCGTGCGCTGCGGACCCTGAGCGAGGCCGACGCCCGGCTGCGTTCGCTGGTCTTCGGGACCGGGGAGAAGGTGGAACTCCCGCCGCTTGACGACGCGTTGCGCGCGTTCACCGAGGACGCCGCCCCGTCCGGGGTCGAGGTGTCCATCCGCGTGACCGGGAACGAGGCGCTGCTTCCCGACGCCCACCGCCGCGACGTCTTCCTCACGCTGCGCGAGGCCCTGCGCAACAGCTTCGACCACGCGCGCGCGGAGCACGTACGGGTGTCGGTCCGGACCACCCGGCGGTGGGCGTACGCCCGGGTCGAGGACGACGGACTCGGCTTCGACACGCAGCGCGCACTGGGGCCGGGCCACCGGCACCAGGGGCTTCGGTCCATGGCCGAGCGCATCGAGGACATCGGCGGCCGGCTGACCGTCCGCAGCTCGCCCCTGGACGGCACCCTGGTCGAGGCTCACCTGCCGCTCCAGCCCGTCACCGGCCACCACCCGCCGGTCCTGCCGCGCCACGGCCGCGTGCAGGCCTGAAACCGGCGCCACGACCGCACGAGAGAGGGCCGGCCCCGTCACCGGGGCCGGCCCTTTCCCGTTCGAGGCGGGGGCTCAGACGTTCCAGGCCCCGGCGGCCGCCGCGTCCTTGACGAAGTCGGCGAAGTCGCGCGGCTCCCGCCCCAGGACCCGGCGCACCGTGCCGGTCGGTTCCGCGTTGCGGTTGTCGCGGATCTGCCCGACCAGGTCGGCCACGAACAGGGCGTAGTCGGCGGGCACCTCGTACCCGACGAGCTCGGCGACGTACTCCTCGTGCGTGACGGGGACGTACTCGATCTCCCGGCCGGTGACCCGGGAGATCTCCTCGACCGCCTCGGCTATGCCGATCGCCCGCGGCCCGCTCAGCTCGTACGTCTGCCCCGAGTGGCCCTCGTCGAGCAGCGCGGCGACCGCGACGGCGGCGACGTCCTCGGCGTCCACGAACGGCTCGCGCCCGTCACCCGCCGGCAGCGCCACCCGCCCCTCGCGTACGGAGTCCAGCAGGACGCCCTCGTCGAAGTTCTGGTTGAACCAGTTGGGGCGCAGCACGGTCCACTCCAGGCCCGAGTCGCGGACCGCGGCCTCGCCCGCGACGAGCGACTTGCCGCCGACCTTGTCGGTCACCCGCGCCTGGAGCAGCACCAGCCGCCGCACCCCGACGCCGGCGGCGAGGGCGGCCAGCTCCCGGATGTGGGCATCGGCGTCCCACACCCCGGGCTTGTCCTGCATGTCCACCAGGTAGGCGGCGTCCGCGCCGGCCAGGGCCGGCTCCCAGGTACCGCGGTCGTCCCAGTCGAAGCGGACCTCGCCCGCGCGGCTGGCGGCGCGGACGGTGGCGCCGCGCTCCTGGAGCCCGCGGACGACACGGCGGCCGGTCTTGCCGGTTCCGCCGAGCACCAGGACGGTCGTGCCGGTCTTGTCGGTGTGACGGCTGTTGTCGGTCATGACGAACGGTTCCTTCCATCGGAGTGAGGACACGCGAACGGGCCACCCGCCGCCTCGGCGGCCGGGTGGCCCGGTGGGGTTCGTACCGGCCCGGAGGGGGAAGCCGGGCCGGTGGCTTTACAGGAAGGGGGTGTCGGGGGCGAGGCCGAGGATCGCGCGCCCGTGCACTTCCTGGTTGGTGTTGAAGGCGAACATGGCGTGCAGCGACAGACCGGTGATGTCCCGGTGGTAGCGCTGGATCGGGACGTCGCGCTGGATCGCCGAGGCACCGCTGGCCTCGAACAGGATGTCCACGGCCTCCTTGGCGAGCTGGATGGCGTACGCGCCCTGGCCCCGGGAAGCGGCCCGCTCCTCGATGGTGGGCAGGGTGCCGGCGTCGGCGTGCGCCTGGAGGCCGCGCAGCTGGCCCGCCTGGAGCCCCTCGGCGGCGGCGATCTTGTTGGCGGCGGTGGCGACCTGGATCTGGGTGACCGGGGAGAGCTTCTGGTCGGTCCAGGAGGTGTAGGTGATGCCGCGGCCCGGGAGCCGGTCGAGGAAGAGCTCGTAGGCGCCCTTGGCGATGCCGATGTAGGAGGAGGTCGCCAGGGTGGTGATGGTGGGGATGAAGGCGTAGTTGCGGCCGTTGGCACCGGTGTTGGAGCGGTCGCCGGTGGTTCCGCCGAGGATCTCGATCAGGCTGACGACCCGGTGGGCCGGCACCGTCACGTTCTCGGCGATGACGCTGGAGCTGCCGGTGGCGGCGGCCGAGGAGGCGTTCCAGTCGTCGACGATGGTGAGCTCGGAGACGGGGACGACCGCGGCGAACGGGGCCGGGGTGCCGTCGGCGCCCGGGAGCAGGGCGGCGAGGATCGCCCAGTCCGCGCCGCGGACACCGGTGAGCCACTTCCAGGAGCCGTTGAGGACGAAGCCGTCCTCGGCCGGGGCCAGCGTGCCGGTGGGGGTGAAACCGGTCGAGGCGCGGACCGAACCGCCGGCGAAGAACTCTTCCTGGGCGCGGTCGGGGAAGAAGGTGAGGACCCAGGCGCTGGAAACCCAGAGCATCGAAACCCAGCCGGTCGCCGTCTCGGCCCGGGCGATCTCGTTCAGGATCTCGGCCTGCTGGGCGATGGGGGCGTCGATACCGCCGAAGCGCTGCGGCACGGAGAGGCGGAACACCCCGGCGTCGTCGAGCAGCTTGATGTTCTCCTCGGCGATCCAGCGGCGCTCCTCGTTCTCGGCCCCGCTCGCACGGAGCGTCGGGACCAGCGACGACACCTCGCTGCGCACCGCCGCGACCGCCGTGTCAGTCGTGCTCATTCTGCTCTCCTCAGCATTGAGAATTCATTGATGACGCGTGACGGGAGTGGTTCACCGGGGTGCACGGGGGTGCACCGAAATCACCGCACCCGAATACGCATTCAAAAACCGGCTCCACCAACATGCCGACTTGCGACTCCTATTCTCCCGATGCCCGGTCACAGGCCGGTAATCACAAACTCTCCGGAAACTCTCCCCGCGTCCTCGCCCTGTTCTCCGGGCCTGCGCGCATCGGATCCCACGGCGGTAAGGAAGGCGGCGAAAGCTGCTGGACGAAAAGAAAACGCACGTCGCTCCGGCCGGGGGAGGGCCGGAGCGACGCGCGTCGGTGGGGCTGCCGCACCGGGCGGCCGCGATCGGGTCAGTGCACGGCCGCCGCGGGCTCCGCGGCCTCGGTCGCACCGGCGGCCGGGGCGTCGCCGCCCGCGGGGGCCTGCTTGCGGACCCCGAAGAGGCTGATGAGGGCGGCCACCGCGGCGAAGGCCAGCGGAACGATCAGCGCGGTCCGGTACGCGTCCAGGCCGGCGGCGGCCTGGTTGCCGTCGGTCGCGGCGACCAGCACACCGGTGGCGGCGGACAGCCCGAGCGCCGCGCCGAACTGGAAGGAGGTGTAGAGGAGGCCGCCGGCCACGCCCTGCTCCTCCTCGGCGATGCCCTCGGTGCCGGCGATGGTCAGCGGACCGTACGCCAGGGAGAAGGCCATGCCCAGGATGACCAGGCTCGGCAGCATCGCCAGGTAGGTCCAGTCGGCGCCGAGCCGCAGGAAGAGGGCGTAGGCCAGGGAGGCCAGCAGCAGGCCGCCGAAGATGACCTTGCCGTTGCCGAACTTCTCGACCAGCTTCGGGGTCACCGTCGGGGACAGGATCGCGTCGATGCCGATGACGATCATCGCGAGGCTGGTCTGGAGGGTCGACCAGTCGCGCAGCTCCTGCAGGTAGAGCACGACGATGAACTGGAAGCCGAAGAAGCCGCCGGAGAAGAGCAGGGCCGACAGGTTCGAGCGGACCAGGGCGCCGTTGCGGAAGAGGCTCAGGCGGACCAGCGGCGAACGGGACTTGCGCTCGATGGAGACGAAGACCAGGAAGAGCAGCAGGCTGGCGGCGACCGTGCCGACCGTCCACAGCCCGCTCACGTGCGGGGCCCGCTCGACGGCGAAGACCAGCAGCAGGATGCCGGCGGTGACGCTCAGCGCGCCGCCGAGGTCGACGGGCTCGTCCCCGCGCTGCGGCTTCTCGGACTTGGGGATCAGGGCGAGGGCCGAGATCAGGATGATCGCCGAGAGGACGACCGGGGCGAAGAACACCCAGCGCCAGCTGACGGCGGTGAGCAGACCGCCGACGACCAGACCGATGGAGAAACCGCCGGCCGCGGTGCCCGAGTAGACGAGCAGCGCCTTGTTGCGCTGGGCCCCCTCCTCGAAGCTGGTGGTGATGATCGACAGGCCGGCGGGCGCCATGAAGGCCGCGGCGACACCGGTCACGAAGCGCGCGACGAGCAGCATCCAGCCCTCGGTCGCGAAGCCGCCGAGACCGGAGAAGAGCAGGAAGACGGTCAGCCAGAAGACGAACATCTGGCGCCGGCCGAACAGGTCGGCCGCGCGGCCGCCGAAGAGCATGAAGCCGCCGTAGCCGAGGACGTACGAGCTCATGACCCACTGAAGGGTGCTGGTGGACAGGCCGAGGTCCTCACGGATCGAGGGCAGCGCCACGTTGAGCATGGCGACGTCGATGCCTTCGAGGAAGATCGCGCCACACAGCACGAACAGCACGCCCCAAGCGCGCCCGCTCATACGGTCGGTGCCACTGTCCGGTGGGGTTTGCGGTGCGGACACAGAAATCTCCTTGAACACGCAGGAATAATTCTAGAAGAGGCGGCCAATTCCCGCGGTGCCCGTGAGGATCCATTGAGGATTCAGTGAGGCACGACGGCCTGATAGGGGCGGTTGCGAGACCCTGCCGGTTCCCTCTTGTAACCACCAGCAGCTTGCGGCAGGCTGACTGACCATGGAAGAAGGCACTTTGAAGTCACCGACGCACTGCACGGGAACCGACGAGGATTACCTGATCCGCCAATGGGACGTCCGCGAGGGCTGTGAAGTGCGGCAGATCCTCGACCGGGTGGCCGACAAATGGTCACTGCTGGTCATCGCGTACCTCGAACACCACTCGCTGCGCTTCTCCGAGCTGCGGCGGATGATCGAGGGCATCAGTCAGCGCATGCTGACCGTGACACTGCGTCAGCTCGAACGGGACGGCCTGGTCCTGCGTACGGTCCATCCCGTCGTCCCGCCCCGCGTGGACTACGAGCTCACTCCGCTCGGGGCAAGTCTGCACGACACCATCCAGGCCCTGGTCGACTGGACCGAGGCCCACCAGACGCAGATCGCCTCGGCCCGTGCCGACTACGACAGCCGTCTGCAGCTCGACACCAACGTTTCATGACCCGTTCGGGGTCCTGAACCGGTGCCCGGAGGACCATGGCGCTTGAGTACCCGTACTCAAGCGCCACCACCGTCTCCGGGTGCAGGATCGGGGCATGCTCTGGTCCGATCCGAAGAACGAGCCGCCGAAGGACATGCGCGACGCGCAGGCGATGATCCGGCGGCTGACGGTGGTGCTCGCCCTCGCCATGCTCGTCGTGGTCTACGTCCTGGGCGTGGGCTTCTAGCGCCGCGTGCCCGGCTGGGCGGCGGCCGGGCCGGGCGGATGCCGGGGCCTTCCGGAGGGGCCGGCCCGCGCCCCTACGATGGCCCCATGACCGTCACTCCGCTGCCCGCGAGCGGGCGCAAGCTCGTCCTCGCCTCCGCCTCCCCCGCGCGACTGAACCTGCTGCGGCAGGCCGGGCTCGCTCCCCACGTGATCGTCAGCGGGTTCGACGAGGACGCGCTGAACCACGACGAGCCGGCCGCCCTGGCCCTCGCGCTGGCCGAGGCGAAGGCGGGGGTCGTGGCGGCCCTGGAGGAGGCCGCCGGGGCGCTGGTGATCGGCTGTGACTCCGTACTGGAGCTGGACGGCGAGGCGCTGGGCAAGCCGGCGGACGCCGAGGAGGCCACGGCGCGCTGGAAGTCGATGCGCGGGCGGTCCGGGGTGCTGCGCACGGGGCACTGCGTGATCGACACGGCGGACGGCCGTCAGGTCTCGGCGACGGCTTCCACGACGGTCCACTTCGGCGAGCCGACGGACGCGGAGGTGGCGGCGTACGTGGCGAGCGGCGAGCCGCTGCACGTGGCGGGCGCGTTCACCCTGGACGGGCTGTCGGCGCCGTTCATCGAGGGCATCGACGGGGACCACGGCAACGTGATCGGTCTCTCGCTGCCGCTGCTGCGTTCCCTGCTGGGCGAACTGGGCGTGTCCATCACGGACTTGTGGGCTTGAGCTCCCCGAGCGGCGGCGGAGGCGGCGTGTCCCGTACGTCGCCCTCCGCGGCCCCGATCTCGCGCCCTCCGGCGTAGAGCGTCAGGGTGAGGACGAGCAGGCACAGGATCAGCATCATCACGGCGAAGGCGCCCCAGCCGACCAGGGCGACGGCGAGGACGCCGAGGACGCCGTGGGTGACGGCGGCGGAGACGAGCACGACGCGGGCGAAGCGGCCGGGCTCCCGGTCGCGTATCGCGGTCAGGGCGGCGAGTGCGGCGGTCAGGAGCAGGAAGGCGCCCATGCCGGCCCCGAGCCCGTAGGTTGCCTTGGACATGACATCCGGATCGCTGCCCGCGATGGACATCGACTGGTTCTCCGTGGTCCGCCCCAGCACGAGGTGGACGAGCACGAGCAGGGCCGCTTCCGCGACGAGCACGATCGCGGCCAGCCCGGCCACGAGTCTGCGCAGCACCTCGTCCCCACCCCCACGCGTCACAAGCCCGTTCGACGCCTGGAGGCTACTAACGGGTAAACGTGCGGACAAGGGGTGCGGGCCGCTTCGTTACGGTAGGACCCCCGCAGGGCGATCAAGCAAAGAAAATGTGGGCCGTTCGTAGGGACTCGACAAAGAATCACCCGGGCCCGCTGACCGGCCGGACAGAGACCTTGGATACATGACGGGGTTACTGTGCAGTCGGGGATCCCCCTGACCTGGGGCGCCACAAGGCTTTCCCAGTCCAGGCGACCGCGCATCACACTCTGTGTGGGCAAGGTCACCACTGGGGAAGGGTCGAAAGGCCGTGTGGGCTGTCCCTAAACTCAGCTTGTTTCAAGGAGGGAGCCATCGTGCGCAAGGTGCTCATCGCCAACCGTGGCGAAATCGCTGTCCGCGTTGCTCGGGCCTGCCGGGACGCCGGGATCGCGAGCGTAGCCGTCTACGCCGACCCGGACCGGGACGCTCTGCACGTCCGCGCGGCCGACGAAGCTTTCGCGTTGGGCGGTGACACCCCGGCCGCCAGCTACCTGGACATCTCCAAGGTCCTCCAGGCCGCAGCCGACTCCGGTGCGGACGCCATCCATCCCGGATACGGCTTCCTCTCCGAGAACGCCGACTTCGCGCAGGCCGTCATCGACGCGGGCCTGACCTGGATCGGCCCGCCGCCGCAGGCCATCCGGGACCTCGGTGACAAGGTCGCCGCCCGTCACATCGCCCAGCGGGCCGGCGCGCCCCTGGTCGCCGGCACCCCCGACCCCGTGTCCGGGGCCGACGAGGTGGTCGCGTTCGCCAAGGAACACGGCCTGCCCATCGCCATCAAGGCCGCCTTCGGCGGTGGCGGCCGCGGCCTGAAGGTCGCCCGCACCCTCGAAGAGGTGCCGGAGCTCTACGAGTCCGCCGTCCGCGAGGCCGTCGCCGCCTTCGGCCGCGGCGAGTGCTTCGTCGAGCGCTACCTCGACAAGCCGCGGCACGTCGAGACCCAGTGCCTGGCCGACTCCCACGGCAACGTGGTCGTCGTCTCCACCCGTGACTGCTCGCTCCAGCGCCGCCACCAGAAGCTGGTCGAGGAGGCCCCGGCGCCGTTCCTCAGCGAGGCGCAGAACGCCGAGCTGTACGCCGCCTCCAAGGCCATCCTGAAGGAGGCCGGCTACGTCGGCGCCGGCACGGTCGAGTTCCTGGTCTCCGCCGACGGCCTGATCTCCTTCCTCGAGGTCAACACCCGCCTCCAGGTCGAGCACCCGGTCACCGAGGAGGTCTCGGGCATCGACCTGGTGCGCGAGATGTTCCGCATCGCCGACGGCGAGGAGCTGGGCTACGGGGACCCCGTCCTGCGCGGTCACTCCTTCGAGTTCCGCATCAACGGCGAGGACCCGGGCCGCGGCTTCCTGCCCGCGCCCGGCACCGTCACCAAGTTCGCCGCGCCCTCCGGCCCCGGCGTGCGCCTCGACACGGGCGTCGAGTCGGGCTCGGTCATCGGCCCGGCCTGGGACTCGCTCCTGGCCAAGCTGATCGTCACCGGCGCCACCCGCGAGCAGGCCCTGCAGCGCGCCGCCCGCGCGCTCGCCGAGTTCGAGGTGGAGGGCATGGCCACCGCCATCCCCTTCCACCGCGCGGTCGTCACCGACCCGGCGTTCGCCCCCGCCGACGGCAGCCCGTTCACGGTCTACACCCGGTGGATCGAGACCGAGTTCGTCAACGAGATCCCGGCGTTCGCGGCCCCGGCCGCGGAGGAGACCGAGGAGGAGCCGGGCCGCGAGACGGTCGTCGTCGAGGTCGGCGGCAAGCGCCTGGAGGTCTCCCTCCCGTCCTCGCTCGGCATGACCCTGGCCCGTACGGCCGCCGCCGGCGGTGCCAAGCCCAAGCGCCGCGCCGCCAAGAAGTCCGGCCCGGCCGCCTCCGGCGACACCCTCGCCTCGCCGATGCAGGGCACGATCGTCAAGGTCGCGGTCGAGGAGGGCCAGCACGTCGAGGAGGGCGAGCTGGTCGTCGTCCTGGAGGCGATGAAGATGGAGCAGCCGCTCAACGCGCACCGCTCCGGCACCATCGTCGGCCTCACGGCCGAGGTCGGCGCCTCCATCACCTCGGGCGCCACCATCTGCGAGATCAAGGACTGATCCCGCGAGTCGCACAGGAACGAAGTCGGCCCCCAGGACCCTTTCGGGTCCTGGGGGCCGGTGTCATGTCCGGCTCCCTGTGGTTACCAGGTGCCGGCCGGTGCCTCCCAGCTCTTCAGGGGGCTGTCGAACCCGCCGTCGGTGCGGGCCTTGAAGGTGAAGGCCGCCGTGCCTCCGGCGTAGTAGTTGTACATGATCGCGATGTCGTCGCGGCCGTCCTTGTCGGTGTCACCGGACACCGGCATCCCGGCGTTCTCGCCGTACCAGTACCCCTCCGGGGTGTCCCAGCTCTTGACGTCCTCGTTGACCCCGCCGTCGGCCTTGCCGGTCAGGGTGAACAGGGCCGAGCGGCCGTTGTCGTACCTGAACATGATGGCGGCGTCGGCGCGGCCGTCGCCGTTGTAGTCGCCCGAGGTGAGCTTGGACCGGTTGTAGTCCCAGTTGCCAGGGGTCCGGCTCCACGACCGGAGCGGGGTCGCGAAGCCGCCGTCGGTCTTGCCGAGCAGGGTGTACATGTCGACCGCGCCGTTGCTGTGGCCGTACAGGGCCAGGATGTCGTCGCGGCCGTCGCCGTTGAAGTCACCGGTGACCTGCTTGGACTCGTTCCAGCACCAGCTGCCGTTGGCGGAGCGCCAGCTGGCGAAGGAGGCGTTGAACGTGCCGTCCGCCTTCGAGAGGAAGGTGTGCGTGCCGGTGGTGCAGCTGCCGTGGTCGTACATCATGGCCACGTCGTCGCGCTTGTCGCCGTTGAAGTCGCCGGCGACGATCTTGGCCGAGTTGCCCGACCAGTTGCCGGGGGCGACGTAGGCGCTGCGCCCGAGGCTGGTGAAGGTTCCGTCGGCGTTGCCGAGGAAGGTGAACAGGCCGTTGCCGCCGTCGCTGTAGGCGTACAGCGCGGCCAGGTCGTCGCGGCCGTCGCCGTTGAAGTCACCGGAGGTCCACTGCGAGTGGGAGTTGTTCCAGTTCCCCTTCCCGGTGACGTAGCCGAGGGTGGGGGCGCTGAATCCGCCGTCCTCCCTGGCGGGCACGAGGTAGATCGCCATGGCATCGCTGCCGTAGTCGTAGACGGTGGCCATGTCGGAGCGGCCGTCGCCGTTGAAGTCGCCCGACAGGTCGGTGCGCTTGTCGGCGGTGCGGTCGGTCGCCTTGTGCTCGACGCTGACGCCGGTGGTGTGGTTGTGGCGGATGTAGCCGCCGGAGAAGTCCTCGCGGGGGCCGCCGTAGACGTCGTACTCGTCCGACTGCGGGTAGCCCAGGAAGCTCTTCTCGGCACCGAGGGCGACCCACTTCTCGCGGATCGTGCCGCGGACCGACCAGGCCTTGCCGGTGGTCGTCGTCCAGTAGATGGAAGCCGTGTCGGCCGTCTGGCCGCGGTGGCGGAAGTGGTTGTACCGGGCGATGCCGTCCGCGTGGTTGGTCTCGTCGGTGGTCGGGTAGCCCAGGTAGCCGCTGGGGCCGCCGAGCTCGATGTACTTCTTGTAGACGGTGCCGTGGATGGACCAGGAGCCGAATTCGGGCGCCCAGTAGATGGCGCCGCTGCCGCCGGATCCGGAGAAGGTGGAGAAGGCGCCCACCTGGTCGAAGGTCCGGTTCTCGTCGGAGGTCGGGTAGCCCATGAAGCCGGTCTCGGCTCCGAGGCTCATCCACTTGGTGCGGATGCCGTTGACGACCGTCCAGGCGCCGGTGCTCGGGTGCCAGTAGATGGAGCTCTTGTCGCTGGTGTCGCCGTCCCTGCGGAAGTGCACGAAGCGGCCCACGTGGTCGGTCGATTCGGTGACGTCGCTCATCGGGTAGCCCAGGGCCGCCGTGCCGCCCTTGGCGAGGAACTTCGCCAGGATCGGCCCGCACAGCGAGCGCGGGGTGGTTGTACCGGGCTTGGTGAACGCCTGGCACTGGGACCAGGGCGTGCCGCCGAGGACCAGCTTGCGGCCGGGGCCGAAGGCGGAGCCGTTGGTCAGGGCGCGGCCCGGGAACTCGGTGATCTCGCCGTTGCCGTCGCGCGACCAGAGGTCGGCGAAGCCGTCCTTCTCGAAGTCGCCGTTGGTGGACAGGTGCGGGTAGGCGGCGCCGGTGAAGCCGGTGCCGATGGAGTTCGTCCGGGCGGCCGGGTCCCCGTACACCGCCAGGTCGATGAGCGCGGGCGACGCCTCGTCGGTGGTCTTCTTGCTGGTGTACTCGTGGATCTTGCCGCTGACCGTGTCGCGGGCCCAGATCTCCGGGAGCGAGTCGCCGTTCAGGTCACCGGGAGAGATGACCGTCATGTTCTGCCAGTCGGCGTTGCCGAGTGGCCTCGGCTCAAGGCCGGGGAGGTCGACGAAGCCGTCCGGCTGCCCGAAGTAGAGCCACAGCTTGGCGCCCTCCTTGACCAGCATGTCGGGCTTGTCGCTGTCGTCGGTCTTGCCGTCGCCGTTGTCGTCGTTGACGCTGCCGATCACCACGACCTGCTCCGCGGTGGTCCAGTGCTCGTTCTCGTCGGAGTAGGTGTCCAGCTCGAACGCGTTGGAGTCGACGGGCCGGAGGTCGCCGTCACCGTTGCCGGGGTAGACCCACACGGTGTTGCGGCTGGGGTCGCTGTTGCTCGGCCGCAGGGCGACGAGGTCCTCGTAGTAGTCCGTGTCCTGCCAGCTGCCGCGGTGGCTCAGCGACTTGGTGTTGGCGAAGGACCCCCGCTCCAGCTTCCTGGACAGGTCGAACGAGCCGTCGCCCTTGCCCGGGTGCATCCACAGCTGGGCCGAGCCCGGGTCGATGCTCCAGATGTCGACGGCGCCGTCGCCGTTGAGGTCGCCCGGCTTGTCGCGGACCGGCTGGCGCTTGGCGTAGAAGAGGTACGACTTCAGGTTGGACCGGTTGGCGGAGGCGTCCAGGCTGCGGACGTACAGCGTCTGCGGGCCGGCCGTGGTCGGGGTGTACTTGACGTCCACCGAGCCGCCGGCGGCGGCCGGGCTGACCTCGCGGACCTTCGGGTCGGACTCCGTCCACCACTGGTACTTGGTGATGTCCTTCTCGCCCCCGGCGTTCAGGGTGAAGGTCCCCTCGCTACGGGCGTAGCCGGTGTTGTCCGGGTTGTTCTCGGGGAACTGGGCCGACGTCACGCCCGGCAGACGGCTGGGGGCGGTCCGGTCGATGGTGAACAGGCACTGGCCGGCCCAGGGGCCGTCCCCTGTGCCGTCGCCGCCCCGTACGTCCCATCGGTAGGTGTCACTGCCGAGGGGCAGGGCGGGGATCCTCAGCGTCGCGACGTTGCCGCTGGCGACGGGGACCTTGACCTTCTTCAGCGTGCCGTAGTCGCTGGCCTTCCAGTAGTGGAACTCGGCGGACAGCGAGTTGTCCTCGGCGTCGGAGATGCGGGCGCGCAGGACGATCTCGTCGGTCACGCCGATCTGGCCGCCCGTGCACGGGACCGACGGGTCGGTGGTGCGGTCGCTCGGACGCGCGGGCAGCGTGTTGAACTTGGTCGAGATGCGGGCGCTGTCCGGGTTGAACTTGCGCCACGACACGTCGACGGTGTCGTTGGCGGACTTCAGGCCCAGGGTCCACGACGACCAGTGCAGGCGGGCGGCGTCGGCCACCGCGGAGGTCACGCTCAGCTCGATGGTGTCGCTGTCTCCGGGGCAGTTGCGCCCGCCGAAGGACTGCCCGGAGGAGTCGACGAGACGGCTCCAGTTGGGCTGGTTGTTCCAGGTGGTGGACCGGCTGATGGTGCCGGTGTCCCAGATCTGGAGCTGACCGGACTGGCAGCTCCAGGAACCCGCGGACTTCTGCTGGATGCGGAAGGTGGAGTCGATGATCTGCTTGTCCCACAGGGTGCCCATGCCGACCTGGAAGAAGGTCTTGGCGCAGACGGTCCCGCCGTTGGCGGCGTCCTTGGCACAGCCGACGCGGGCCTCCTTGCTGAGGGTGCCGCCGTTCCAGTAGTTGGTGCCGGCGGAGTTCGCGAAGGCCGTGTGCTTGTACGCGATCGCCCAGGCCGACTTCCAGTCGTCGCGCCACACCGGGTCGATGACGACCGGGTACACGGTCTCGGGCGCGGTGAGCAGCTTGCGGTCCGGGGTGAGGGTGAGCTTGCCACCCTTGAGGTCGACGCCGAGGTCGGCCTGCTTGGACCCGTTGGCGATGCCGTCGACGGCGGGCACGGGGTCGGCCGGGGCCTGGGCGGCGGGGGCCTGCGGCGCCTGGGCGGCAGCGGCCTGCGCGGCGGCGGCCTCCGCGGCCGGGGCCGCCTGGGCGGCGGCGTCGGCGCCGGATCCGGGCAGGGCCTTCGGGGCGGACGCCTTGGGCGTGGCGGGCTTCGGGGCCGTCGTTCCCGTGGTGGACTCGGGCAGCACCTTCTCGGCGCCGGAGTCCCACATCTGCGGCTTGGCAGCACTGAACACGGTCTTGCCGGAGGGGTCCAGGGCGCGCAGCTCGCCGTTGGCCTCCTTCTTGACCGTGAGGCCCTTGCCCTCCAGACCGAAGTCGAGGGTGGCGAGGGCCGGGTTCTCGGCGGCCTTGCGGTTCTTGACGACGATCTGGTGGGAGAAGCCGTTCACGTCCGCGGTGACCCGGAGGTCCACACCGTCGAGGACGTTGGCGTACGTGGCGCTGTTGCCCTCCAGCTTCGGGGCGGGCAGCGGCTTGGGCCAGGTGAGGGAGACGTCCCGGCCGTCCTTGCGCATGGTGACCAGCGGGGCCGCACCACCGCCGGAGAGGCTGAGGCCGACCGCGGCGGCCGCCGGGGCTATCCGCCCGTCCGACTGCTTGGCCAGGGTGGTGTCCGCGTCGACGAGCTTCCCGCCGCGGTAGACGCGCACCGGAACCAGCGCGTGGTTCGCGGTGAGGGTTCCGTCTGGATTGGCCCAGATGTCGTCCGTCTCCGTGCGCTTCGAGGCGATCTCGACGGCCTTACCGGACTTCTTCGCCTCGCCCTTCGCCTTGGCCTCAGCGGCCGCGTCGGACAGCTGCTCCTTGGTCTTGCCGGCGGTGGCGTTGGGCGTGCCGGCCGCGGCGGCGGGCACGCCGCCGAGCAGGGTCGCGGTGAGCGCGGCGGCGGTCAGCGCGGTCGTCGTGGCGACGGCCGACCTTCTGCGGGAGGGCGGATCGTCGACGCGGGCGCGCGTCGGGAGTGGTCTCACTGACAGGTCCTCAAGGTCTGATGGGGTGGCCGCGCCGGGGCGGCGACCGATGGCTGAGACGACCTCGCACCCATGGCCTGATTTCAGCCATCCTGGCGATCGGTCACCGACTGTTCGAATGATTTGTAGCAGCCGGGGAAAGCATTTCCAGACGCAAGTCCCCCGCGGGCCCCGAGCATGATCAGGCCCGACAAGAACTCGCCCCAAACTTGGTCACCTTCGCTGTACAACCTTTTCGCGACTCGCTGACCTGGGCACGGACGCTGACATTCCGTTTGTCGCCACCCCAGGGACCTTCGACGCGCCGCCTGTTCGCTTGTTAGGTTCAGCGCCGTTGCTCATTAGCGCGGTGACTGGAATACCGCGCGCGACGCGTTGGAGTGTTCGAATTTTGAAAAGATCCCAGGCGCACGCTCTGCGTGCGCCTTTGAGGCGTGTCTGGCGGTGGCCGATACCGGTCCTGGCGCTCAGCATGCTGACCGCCGGCCTCACCGCCACCCCCGCCATGGCGGCCGGTTCCGACCTGAAGAAGCCGGGACTGCAGAAGCTCACCAAGGTCGGCGGAGCCCCCGTCACGGGCAAGCCC
Organism: Streptomyces sp. NPDC048337; assembly: GCF_043201175.1. NCBI lineage: Bacteria > Bacillati > Actinomycetota > Actinomycetes > Kitasatosporales > Streptomycetaceae > Streptomyces > Streptomyces sp. NPDC048337. The sequence goes on along the minus strand of NZ_JBICYR010000014.1, from coordinate 1,046 downwards.
GCAGCCGGACCTGCCGAGTCGCAGAAGAAGGCGTGGAAGTCCTCCGCACCGAAGATCGCCTGGCCCAAGTCCGGCACGGCTGAAATCGCCCTGCCCGACGCGTCGGCTCCGCCGGTCGTCAGCCTGAAGTCGGCCCCCCAGGGCACGGCGGGGGCTTTTGCCCTCGGTCCGTCGAAGGCCCCGGGCAACCCGGTCAAGGCGGGGACCCTCCCGGTCACCTTCGCCGCGCTCCCGGCCTCGGCAGCCGCGGGCCCGAAGTCGGGTCTGAAGGCCGCTCCGCAGTCCGACATGGCCGCTGCCGATCAGGTGAAGCTGAAGGTCGACCTGCACGACCAGACGGCCGCGAAGAAGGCCGGCCTGGCCAACAGCCTCCTGCTGTCGGTAAAGCGCACCGACGCGGGCACGAGCTCGGCTCCGGTCTCGGTGGAGCTGGACTACAACACGTTCAAGAACGCGTACGGCGGCAGCTGGGGTTCCCGGCTCCGCTTCACGGCTGTTCCCGCGTGTGCGCTGACCACGCCGGACAAGCCCGAGTGCAAGGGCAGCTTCCCGGTCACCACCAAGAACGACCCGGTGACCGGCAAGCTGGTCGCCACGTTCACGGCGCCGGCGGCCAACGCTCCCGCCCAGTCGCCCGTCTCCTCGGAGAAGGCCGACATGAACCTGTCGTCCGCCCCCTCCGCGGTCATGGCAGCTTCGGGCAGCCAGGGCATGATGCTGGCGGCGTCTCCGGGTGCCGACGGCGCGAACGGCACGTTCAAGGCCACCTCCCTGAACCCGTCGGGCTCGTGGCAGGCCGGTGGCGCTGCGGGTGACTTCTCCTGGTCCTACCCGATGGACATCCCGGCGTCGCTGGGCGGCCCGAGCCCGTCTCTGTCGCTGGGCTATTCCAGCGCGCAGATCGACGGCCGCACCTCGGCCTCCGCCCAGCAGACCTCATGGGTCGGTGACGGCTGGGACCTCGCGTCGAACTACATCGAGCGGGGCTACGTCCCCTGCAGCCAGGACAAGGCCGCAGGCTCGGGGTTCAACAACCCGAAGGACGA
>NZ_JBICYR010000013.1:1447-218002 GCF_043201175.1 Streptomyces sp. NPDC048337 | reverse complement strand
CGTTGCGATTAACGTCGCACGACGGGTTCGGGAGGAGGTCGCTGGGAAAAGGACCAGCCCCACAGGCTGGCACCTCGCCCGGCGGCCCACCTCACACTCCCTGGGGGACATCTCATCCAACCGGCTGAATTCTTCTCAACTGGCCGATAATTACTGTTACTCATCCGTATGATGGATAAAAGAGTCTCTCTTCATGGAAAGTCGTAACCGATCGGCTACGCTCCCACCGCGCCCGGCCTTGTCAACGCGGCCGGGCAGTCGGCTAGGGGTGGGATTCATGCAGGTTGTGGCCGTCATCAACTACAAGGGCGGGGTGGGCAAGACCACGCTCACGGCGAATATCGGGGCGGAGCTCGCGCATCGAGGGAAGAAGGTCCTCCTCATAGACCTCGATCCGCAGGCGAGTCTGACATTCTCGCTGATGAAGCCGGATTTCTGGAGTGCTCATCTCAAGGAGAAGAGGACGATCAAGAGCTGGTACGACTCCTTCACCGACGATTCCTCACCCATTGAGCTCTCCTCGCTGATCACGGCAGCGCCACACATCGGACGCGTCGCCGGATGCCTGCATCTGATCGCCTCACACCTGGGGCTGATCAACGTGGACCTGGAACTGGCCACGGAACTGGGTGGCGGGACGCTCAAGCAGACGCAGAAGAAGTACCTGCGTGTTCACCGGCGGCTGGCTGAGGGCCTGGCGGAGGAGTCGTTCCAGGAGTACGACCTGGTCCTGATCGACTGTCCGCCGAACTTCAACATCGTGACGAAGACGGCCATCGTCGCCAGCGACCACATCCTGATCCCGGCGCGGCCGGACTACCTTTCGACCCTGGGCATCGACTACCTGCAGCGCAGCCTCGCCGAGCTGGTGGGCGACTTCAATGCCTATGCCAAGGCCGAGTCCGAAGGTGGACCGGACCGGCAGATCGATCCGTCGTTGGTCGGTGTCGTGTTCACCATGATGCAGTTCTATGCGCAGCGGCCCATTCAGGCGCTGCGTCAGTACATCAATCAGACCAAAGCCCTCGGCGTTCCGGTGTTCGACACGTATGTAAGGGACGACAAGACGCTCTTCGCGGACGCTCCCGAAGTCGGAAAGCCGCTGGTACTGCAGGCCTACGGGGCAGAGCGCAAACAGCGCTTGGTCGGTGAGCTGGAGGACATGGTGACCGAGTTCAGCAGTCGGATCGGGTGGTAGGACGTGGAGCCGTCGATCGAACTCTCCCACGCTGTGCTCCAGCGGGTGGGCGAGTTTCTGAAGAGCCTCACGCCGCATGAACTCGCCGATCTGGCGGGGGGAAAGGCCAGGCTCACTCTCACTACCCGTCAGTCCCGTCCGGGGAAGCCGGGCGGAAGGGATGTGCTGCCTGATCCCGACGGGGTCCGATTGGTGCTGGCCGGCATGAACTCGCGCGAGGAAGGCCTCGCTCATCTGGACGAGTTGGGTTTGAGCCGGGCCGCACTGGAGAAGCTGGCGCGGACGCTGGACGTTCCTGTGGCCCGGTCCGACCGTGTCGACCGCCTGAAGGAGCGGATCGTCGAGGCCACGATCGGCTACCGGCTGAGGTCCGGGGCGATCAAGGGGGAAGTGGCGACGGATGGCGGTATCGGGCCGAGGACCCCCGAACCGTCCGCGCCATCCGGAACACCTGAGGTGCCGGAGGGGGATGGGGCGGCGGAGGCCGCCGTAGGCGCCGGCTCGCCGGTCGTGCACGGTGAACCGGGCCCGGCTCCTGCCGATTCCCTGACTGAGGCCGGCGTCGAACCGGCTGACCTGGAGGACGTAAGCGTCGACCCGCACCCGGATCCGGGCGGGGAGCGCGTCCAATCGGCCGATCACGCGGATGGCTCCGGCATGAAGAGGCTGACCCGGTAGACGGTCGGGCGTTCCAGACGGCGGGAGAAGGTGTCCATCCGCAGGTGCTCCGGATCGGCCATGCGGCCCTCGGCGTACAGGCGGCGGACGTACGCCCGGAACTCGGCCTGGCCCTCGGTGGTGAGCAGCGGCTCCCACCGCCCCGGCGGCAGCTCCCGGCTACGCCGATCCGCCTCCTGGCGCCGCTTGCGTTTGTGCTGTCCCGGCATACCACCCATCGTCGGTGACCCCGGCCCCGCCGTCGATGGGATTTCCCCCGCCGACCGGGGGTGTGGCGCGCTTCAGTGGTCGCGGTAGACCTCGCGCCGGTGGCCGACCGCCAGTACCCAGATGATCAGCTGGCCGTTCTCGACGGTGTAGACCACGCGGTAGTCGCCGACGCGCAGACGCCAGCGCGATGCGTGACCTTGCATGGCCTTGATGTCGAACGCTGCGGTGTCCCCGTCCGTGAGGGCCTTCTGTAGTTCGGTGAGCCGGTGCAGGATGCGCACCGCGTCGGGGCGGGGAACCTTGAGCAGGTCGCGTTGTGCGTGAGCGGTGAACCGGGTGACGTAACCCATCCGTCAGGCCTGCTGATCGCGGAGGATGGCGGCCATTTCCTCAAGCGAGACGGACCCCTCAAGGCCCTCGCTCTCGGCCTCGTCGGCCAGGTTGTTCAGCCAAGCGTCCTCGGCCTCATCGGCCAGGCGGCGAAGCCGCTGGTACTCGTCGATGTCGATCACGACGGCCTCCTGCTTGCCGCGCCGCGTGATGATCGTGGGCACTCCCTCGCGGTGCGCGCGGTCTATGGCGTCCGCCAGGTGGCTGCGCACCTCTGCCATGGACTCGATCACAGGCTCACTCATGCAACGAATGTACCAGATGTACATGAGTCGCGCGCCTTGCGGCACCTTCCTCCGCGCGCACCGCAGGTCAGAGGTACTGGGCGAAGTCGTCCAGGGCGCGCAGGATCTCCGGCTCCGGGGCCGAGGGGAGCTGGAGGACGATCTCCTCCAGGCCGAGGTCGGCGTAGTGGGCCATCTTGCCCGGCGTGGGCTGGACGGCGTACGGGACCACCTGGAGGGTCTTCGGGTCGCGGCCCGCGGTCTCCCAGATCTGGCGGAGCACCGGCATGGACTCGGTCAGGCCGCGGCCGCCGATCGGCATCCAGCCGTCGGCGTGGTCGGCGATGGCGGCGAAGAGCTTGGGCCCGGCGGCGCCGCCGATCAGGGTGCGGGGGCCGTGGAGGGGGTGGCCCGGGGTGAGTTCGCGCGGGGGCTGGGCCGGCTTGGGGAAGGCCGCGCTGGCCTGGACCGAGGAGAACTCGCCGACGTACGGCGTGGGCTCGGGGGCCCACAGGGCGCGCATCAGCGCCATCCGGTCGCGGACCAGCTCCCGGCGGGTGCGCCACTCGACGCCGTGGTCGGCGGCTTCCTCCACGTTCCAGCCGTATCCGATGCCGAGGGTGAACCGGCCGCCGGACAGGTGGTCGAGCGTGGCGATCTGCTTCGCGAGGCCGATCGGGTCGTGCTGGGCGACCAGGGTGATCCCGGTGCCGAGCCGCAGCCGCTCGGTCACGGCCGCGGCCTGCCCGAGGGCCACGAAGGGGTCGAGGGTGCGCCCGTACATCTCGGGGAGGTCGCCCCCCATGGGCGCCCCGGTGTCCCGGGAGACCGGGATGTGCGTGTGCTCGGGCAGGTAGAGCCCGGCGAACCCCCGCTCCTCCAGACTCCGGGCGAGGCGGACGGGCGAGACGGTGCGGTCGGTGAGGAAGATGGTCGTGGCGATCCGCATGGCTTCAGGCACCTCCGAGACGTGGGAACCGCAACGGTACGGGCTGAACGTACGAATGTTGAGGGGGCGTCAGGCCGACCCTCCTTCTGATCGGCTGTCCGCCCGGCTCCCCCTCCGCGTCCCGGCCACCCTGCCCCCGCAGCGGCTGGGCTTCACGCCATGACCGGTGCGGACACGCGTACGGCCTGGGCGGGCAGGCTGACGCCGCAGGCGATCCGCAGGCCTGCGGGCAGCTCGTTGTGCGGGCCCACCTCCGCGCCGTCGCCGACGATCGCCTCGCGTACGGCGGATCCCGCCCCCACCGACGCCTGGCGGCCGACCACCGAACGGTGCACCAGCGCGCCTGCCGCGACCACGGCACCGGGCAGGACGACACTGCCCTCGACCACGGCGCCGGCCCCGACCACGGCGTCCTCGCACACCACGGTGCCACCGCTCAGCACCGCGTGCTCGTGCACCTGGGCGCCGGGCAGGACCAGCGCCTCACCGGTGGGGCCGGGCAGGGCGGGCGAGACGACCAGGCCGCGTACGAGATCCGCCGACCCCTTGGTGAAGGCCGCCGGGGTGCCGAGGTCGAGCCAGTAGCTGTCGTCCGTGACTCCGCGCAGATAGCCGCCCGAGGAGAGCAGACCGGGGAAGGTCTCGCGTTCGACGGACACCTCGCGACCGGTCGGGATCGTGTCGATGACCGAACGGGTGAAGACGTAGCAGCCCGCGTTGATCTGGTCGGTGACGATCTCCTCCGGCGTTTCCGGCTTCTCCAGGAAGGCCAGTACGCGACCGTCGGGTCCGGTCGGCACCAGGCCGAAGGCCCGAGGGTCGGGGACCCGGGTCAGATGCAGGCTGACATCGGCACCGGATGCGCTGTGGCCGTCCCGCAGGGCGGCGATGTCCAGGCCGGAGAGGATGTCTCCGTTGAACACGAGGACCGGGTCGCCGGGAGCGCACGTCAGATGGTCGGCGGCGTTGCGTATCGCACCGCCGGTGCCGAGCGGGTCCTTTTCGGTGACGTACACCAACTCCAGGCCGAGGTCGGAGCCGTCGCCGTACTCCTGCTCGAAGAGCTCGGCGAGGTAGGAGGTGGCCAGGACCACCCGGGTGACCCCCGCCGCGGCCGCGCGCGCCAGCTGGTGCGTGAGGAAGGGCACGCCGGCCACCCGCAGGAGGGGCTTGGGGGTGAAAGCGGTCAGCGGGAGCAGCCGGGTGCCTTTACCGCCGACGAGGAGGATGGCCTCGCTCATGTCAATGTCTGCCTTTGGTCGGCGTCAGGAAGTAGGGGTGCTGCCGGTGAGCGCGTAGTCCGAGCCGAAGCAGTCCCGGATGGCCTTCTCGGTGTCCGGGCGCCCGGCGAAGTGGAGCCGTGACGCGCTGTCGGCCGGCTTGGCGAACGGATCGTCGTCGAAGTAGATCGACCACCAGTAGACGCCCTTCATCTTGCGCTGCTTGACGACCTGGCAGACCGCGTTGTACCAGTTCGCCTGTACCTGGGTGTTGAGGGCGCGCTTGGTGTGGAAGTCCCCGGGCTCCTGGTAGGCGCCCGTCATCGCGCCGATACCGGCCTCGGAGATCACGATCTCGGGAAGGGGCCCGCGGGACTTCTTGTCCAGCCAGACGTTCCAGCCCTTGACCAGGTCTTCCACCGGGGCGGTATCGGGCACCTTCACGGGGAAGTAGGCGTCCACGCCGAGCTGTTCGACCGGCATGTTGATCCGGCCCGCCACGTAGTTGTCGTAGTTGGCGTCGTAGCCGATCTCGCCCGAGTAGCTCTTCTCCGCCGTGTCGGCGAGGGCCTTCCATCGGGGATCGCCTTCGAGGGAGTTGAGCTCGGTCGCCAGGGTGAAGGAGGCGACCTTGTGCTTCTCCGCCACATCCAGGTAGGGGCCGAGGAACTTCGTGTACGAGGCGAACCAGGCGTCCTTGTCGGACGGCTTGATGGTGCCGCGCCAATTGGGCATGCCGCCGAGCGACTTCTCGTCCATCAACGGGCGCACGGTGGTGCGCAGACCCGCCTCCTGGAAGACCTTGAGTACGGTTTCGAGGCGCTCCGGGCTCGGCGTGCGCGGGCCCGCGGTCGTCTTGGTCGAGGTGACGTTCCCGGTGTAGAAGGGGAAGGAGATCGACACCGAATTCGCCTTGAGCCCGATCAGGTACTTGGCCTGCAGCTGCGCCTTCTCCGTGAGGTAGGAGGCGGACTGCTCCGGGGTGTCCTCCCAGTAGATCTGCACGCCCCATTGCGGCATGCCCGGCTTCCACGGGTTGGCCACCGTGGCGGGAGCGGCGGGAGGCGGCTGGGTGCCGGTGCCGGTGCCGCTGCCGGCGGGCGGCTTGGCGTCCTTGCCGGCCGCTTCGACGGTCGGTTTGGGGCCGGCGTGCGCATCGCCCACGACCACGTGGGGCATCGCGGATCCGGCGGTCCACCGCACGGGGTGGTTGCCCAGGATCAGCGGGGCGACGATCACACCGGTGATGACCGTGACCGGGAAGACCGCGAGGAGGGGTATGCGAGATCGTTTCATGGGAGAGGAGTTCCTGGGGGAAGGGTCAGGCGGGCTTGGCGATGACGACGAACTTGTTCTCTTCGCGCCGCACGAACTTGATGAATCCGCGGAAGCCGCCGAGTCCTTCCAGGATCGAGAAGAGGGGTATGAGGCCTATGACGACGATGGGCTCCCACCACTTGCGCCTGCCGCTGAGGGAGACCAGGGCGTTCAGCCTCAGTCCTTCCCAGTAGGTCCACACCACATAGGCGAAGTTGAGGGACCACAGCACGACGACCGACTGCGCGACCGGCGAGGTGTTCATGTTTCCGGTGAACCACGCGATCAGCAGAACGGCACCGATGTGCTGCAGCGGGCCGAGGATCCACGTCGTCACACAGATCGCGAGGAACCACCGGTAGCGCAGGGGAATCGTCCGGTTGAAGCAGAGGGCCACCAGGCCCCAGGCCCAGCGCTCGCGTTGCTTGATGAAGTCGCGGGCACTGGCGGGCGAGGCTCCGTAGCAGCGGCCGTTGAACCAGTCGCTGCGTCCGGGGTAGAGGCGGCAGAAGTTCAGGGCCAGCTGGGCATCCTCCACGATGGCCTTCGGGCCGAAGTCCCAGCCGATGGTGGCCTCGATGGAGGCTCGCAGCAGCAGCAGCTCGCCGTGCACACCGGCCACCGGGGTACCCATGCCGGTCAGGGCCCTGAAGCGGGCGATGTCATCGGCGGGACGCACCGCGTCGGCGAGCCAGGTGAACATGTTGACCGCGTTCTCACGCGGGTAGGTGAGAATGCCCTGCGCCATGTGCTTGGCGTCGTCCGGGTGGGCCCTGCGCTGCCGGTTGACGAACTGGGCGACGGCGGCCGAGGTGTCCGGTCCGACGGCGGTGTCGTCGTCCATGTGCAGGACCCAGACGTCGTCCAGGGCCTCGCCCTCGGCGATGCGCAGCTCGTGCGAGTAGTGGTTGGCACGCGCCTTGAAGCGGGTCCCGTTGGGAGTGACGTACGCCTTCGGCACGGTGACGACCCGGATCAGCGGACTGCGATCCTCCAGCGCCTGGATCCGCTCCGCCGCCTCGCAGCCCTCTTCGGTGAGGACATCGACTCGCATGTGCGGGAAGTACTGGGGCAGGTGATCCACGTACGACAGGACGGAACGTTCCAGTGCCGGGTAGGTGTCGTGCCGCCCGATCGTCGGAACCAGGGCGATCAGGAAGTCGTTCTCGACGGGGGCCGCCGGCATCATCTCGTGGGCGCGCCGCACCCGGCGCCTGATCAGCAGAGCGCCTTGGAGTCCGACCATCACGCCGACGACCGGCAGCGACCACACGATCGTCAGTGCCCACGCCATCGGGGTGTCGTTCGGCAGGTACGACCACAGTCCGAAGCCGAGCAGGATCAGGAAGGGCAGGAGGAACGGCAGGATGCCGGGCTTCCACGAGGCGTGACGCTGCGCCATCTTGGCGCCGTGCCGTGTGCCTGAATGGTCCGCGCTATGGGTGGTGGCGGTCATTGAACGGATCTCCGAGTGAGACGACATGGAACGTGCCGGCGCCTAACTGCCGGGTTGCTGGGGCGGCTGCGGCGGCTGGTGTCCCTGGTAGGGCGTGCCCGGCTGCTGCGGGTACTGGTAGGGGTTCGGAACCTGGGGCGGCATCGCCTGTGCCTGTGGGGCGGGCGGAACGAGCGGTGCCTGCTGGTGCTGCTGCGGGTATCCGTACTGGCCCTGCGGCGGCATCGGGGGAGCGGGTTGCGGCGTGAACGGGGCGGGCTGCTGGGCCCAGGCGTTGGTCGGCGGCACCCACGGCTCGTAGACGGTGGCTTCCTTGATCAGCAGGATCACCAGCGTCGCGGTGACGAGCACCCCGGCGGCGAACGTGGCCAGCTTCAGCTGTCCTTCGGTGGTGTGCAGGAACCAGTCGCTCTGATGGCTGTCGAACAGTGCGCCGGTGAGGCTGCGCAGCCGGTTGTAGCCCTCGATGAGGGCGGCGCCACAGGCGAGTCCGCGGGCCCAGGAGTTGGCACGCAGGATCAGCAGGCTGGCCGCCAGGTACACGACGGCCAGGTTCAGGTCGGCGGTGTCCGCGCGTCCGGTGCCGTCGCCGAGCCCGAAGTAGACGATCCCCTTGGCGAAGTCGGCGGCACCGACCTGCCAGAAGCAGCTGTAGGCGGCCCAGGCGAGCAGCACCACTGCCCAGGCCAGGGCGATGTACGCGGCAACGCGGTGGATACGCGGAACGGTGAGGGTTGCTCGGCCGGAGGCCAGACCCATGGAGAGGGGCATTGCTCTCGCCTCGTCTGGATAGGTGGTAACAGCGGGATGGTCGGGACCCAGGAGACCCGTCGTGACACCGTTCGAATTCTGGCAGCGGAGTATTGCGTTCGGGTCTTCGCCGGCTGAAAGTTGACGGGTCCGGGACGTGTCACGTTGGTCTCAGCGATCGCCAGAAACGTTCCGAGTCGCCGGAGTCCGGTCCGCCGGTGAGCACGCGTGGGGAGCCGTACGTGGCCGCCACGTCGGCGGGGGTGTTCATTCCCTGCGGTCCCGACCGGTTGTGCTGGGTGAGCCCCTGGCCCCACACGGTCCAGATCACCCAGGGCGTCTGCTCCAGCGTCCGGGGCTGGGCGCTGTTGACCGGCACGTGGAAGGACTCGGCCATCATCCGCGGCTTGCCGTAGCCGGCGAGACCGTCGTACCACTTCTTGGTCCACACGCCGCCGCCGAAGGGCTTCCGGGGGCTGCCGCTGTAGTCGTCCACGCCGACGACGTCCACGTGGCGCGCGCCCGGATAGTAGTCCCACGGTTCGCTGCCGTGGACGTGGTCCCAGGCACTCGGCGACCAGACGAAGATCAGATTGTGCAGGCCTCGCGTGTCCACCAGGTGTTCGTAGAGCGTCCGCCAGAGCGTCTTGTACTCCTCGGGCGCCAGCCCCGACCACCAAAAGCCGTCCTCCGCGCTCGCGTTCATCTCGTGGTACGGACGGAGCAGCACGGGTACGTCGAGTGCCGCGAGGTAGCCGAGGTGGTCGGCGAGGAAGGACAGGTCGAGGAGCAACGCACGGTGCTCCTCGGTGCCCGGGGTCAGCAGTCTGCCGATCCAGCCGGGATCCGCGGCGGCGGGCGAATTCCGCCGCATGGTCTCCTCGTAGCCCTTGAGCCTGCTGCCGGGCCACGGTTGGTGGAAGGACATGCCGACGAGGCCTGCCGGCTTGCCGCCGTTCCGGGGGAGCTCGGAGGGGGAGCCGTCGCTGCGGCGCTCCTTCCCGTCCCGGTTGTAGGTGCCCTCGTCGGCTCGTGGAAGCCCCGACCACACACCCACCGCCAGGTCGACGGCGTCGTCGACGTACGCCCATTCCTTGCGGCGGGAGGGCCAGGCGGACGAGTAGGTGCGCGGCCGGTCCACGCCCCAGCCTTCCGTTTCGTAGCCGGGGCCGAGGTCGACCTCGACGAATCCCGGAAGCTTGCCGGTGATGTCGGCGGACTTCCGGTAGTAGTAGCCGGGCTGTTTGAGGCCCCGGTAGTCGCCGTAGTCGGGATTGTTGAGTTCGTTGTGGAGCTCGATGTGCTGTCCGATGAGGGTGGCACGGGGGCGTCCGGCCCTGGCCTCGTTCTCGAGGTCGGCGAGCATCCGGAAGACGGCGCGGGCCGAGGGGGAAGCCGCAGGGTCACGGAGGGCGAGATCGCGGTCGACCGGTGGAACGGCGGGAGCGGCGTCCGAGCCGCGCACGGACCGCAGCCCCGCATAGCCGAGAGCCCCGATCACGGCGCCGCCGCCGCTGAGGATCGCCGTACGGCGTCTCACTTCTCCCCTCCTCCCCCAAGGTCGGGATGGGCGGCGTGGCGCCCGATGCTCGTTATGAAAGAAAGACAGAACCGCGGTGTGTTCCGTGGAGTTGATCACGGTCTCCGCCAGGTCGTGCGGAGCATGCCAGGAAAGCCGAGAGCCGTATTCAGCCGCCCCGTTGTGACGAATCGACTCGTGATATGTCGATCGTTTTTATCACGAACCTACGTACGGGGCGTCATGAGTGGAATCACCCCCGAGCCTGTGCAACCTTGGCCCGATTCGTGAGTCGTCGGCGGGCGGTTCTAAAGCGGGGGATATCTGTCGGTCCAGCCCGGGGCGGTGGCGGACGGGCCGTGGAGGGTGGGGCCCTGGGTCATCTCCAGGGCGAAGTCGTCGGCGAGTTCGAGCAGTGTGGCGCGGCCTTCGAGGGTGGCGACGCGGGCGGCGGGGAGGGCGGTCTCGCCGTGGAGGGCGCCGAGCAGGGCACCGCACAGGGCGCCGGTGGCGGCGGAGTCCCGGCCGTGGGTGACGGCGAGGTGCAGCCCGTGCGGGATGTCCTCGGCGACGAGCGCGCAGTAGACGGCGACGGCGAGGGTGTGCTCGGCGTCGGCCGTGGGGGACAGGGCCTGGACGCGGTCGGGGGTGGGCGGGCCCTGGGTGACGGCCGAAAGGGCCTGCTGGAGGGCGTCGGTGACGGGCTGGTGGCCGGGGCGGGCCGCGAGCAGGCCGAGGGCGCGGTGGACGGCGACATCGGGCGAGTCGCCGCGGGTCAGGCCGTGCACGATGACGGCGAAGGCGCCGGCCGAGAGGTAGGCGGCGGGGTGGCCGTGGCTCTGCGCGGCGCACTCGACGGCGAGTTGGAGGACGAGGGCGGGCTCCCAGCCGACGAGCAGCCCGAACGGCGCGGAGCGGGTCGCGGCGGCCGCGTCCCGGGCGGTGGGGTTCTTGGGCTGGTCGAGGGTGCCGAGGATGTCGTCGGCGAAGCCGGTCAGGGAGGCGCGGTCGGGGTCGCGGCGGCTGTAGAGCCACTCCTGCTGCGCGAGCCAGCCGTTGTCCTCGCGGCGCTCGTCGGGGCCCCAGTCGCGCTGGGTGGCGGCCCAGCGGAGGTACGCGCGGTGGATGTCGGTGGGCGGGTGCCAGGCGCCGGTGTCCCGGCGCACGTGGGCCCGTATGAGCCCGTCCACGGTGAACAGGGTGAGCTGCGTGGCCGCCCCCACCCGCCCCGCCCCGCCGGCCCGACCCCGATGCCCCACCCCGAACCCGGCCGAGTACCCCGCCGCGCGCCCGGTCCCGTGCCCGGTCCCGTCACCGGGCCCGTGGTCCGGGTCGGCGGGTGGGTCGAGGGTGTCGCCGATCGCGCCACCGAGGAGCGCTCCGCGCACTCGGCTTCGGAAGTCCTGCTGCTCGAACCGGCCCCACAACCCGGCCGCGGCCCGCCCGGCCCCCTCATCGGCAGTCGCGGCGGTGACTCCCGCGGGGCCGACTCGGCGCAGCGCGCCGCCGGGTACGCCCGCGGCGCTGGGATCGCCCGGGGAGCCCGCGCTGCCGGCTTCGACCGTGCCGAGTACGCCGCCCGCCCGGCCGGGGCCAGGCGGGGCGCCGCTGATGTCGGCCGCGCGCAGCGCACCGGCATGGGTGCTCGCGCCGCCCGGCGGGTCCGTCATGTGCGTACCGATCACTTCGTCCACCCCGGCCATCCGGCCCTTGCCGACCACTACGCCCGCTGCTCCGGCTGTCGCGTCCATCGCCGCCACCGTCCCCCCGACCGTGCCTGCACTGGCGCGCACTTTAGTGGACACGTCCGGCCGAGACCCGGAAGGAGCCCGCCGAGCGGCCCGTAAGTGAGCGGAGAACGGCCGGAATCCGGACACATTCGGCCCCCGCCCCCACCCGGCCCGACCGCCCGCCCGACACCGCCCAGTGGCACGGGCCAACCAGCCGCCGGCCCGGTGCAGCCGCGTGCGCGGGCCTGTGGCCGACCGGCCTCCGGCCCGGTGCAGCCGTGTGTGTGGGCCTGTGGCCGACCGGCCAGTCGCCCGGCGCAGCCGCGTGCGCGGGCCCCTGGTCAACCGGCCAGCCGCCCGGCGCAGCCGAGTGCGCGGGCCTGTGGCCGACCGGCCTCCGGCCCGGCGCAGCCGCGTGTGCGGGCCCCTGGCCGACCGGCCTCCGGCCCGGCGCAGCCGCGTGTGCGGGCCCCTGGTCAACCGGCCAGCCGCCCGGCGCAGCCGCCGTGCGCGGGCCTGTGGCCGACCGGCCTCCGGCCCGGCGCAGCCGCCGTGCGCGGGCCTGTGGCTGATCGGCTTCCGGCCCGGCGCAGCCGCGTGTGCGGGCCCCTGGCCGACCGGCCGCCCGCCCGGCGCAGCCGCGTGGCACGGGACACCCGGCCGGCCAGCCGCCCGCCCCGCGGCAGCGCATGGCACGTTTTGCCACTCGCCTTCGGCCCGGCCGTTTTCGGCCACACCTCGTTCATCCGACGTTTCCCGCCGCCGCCCAGCCTCGGAGCCATGAAGAAGGCCCTCCTCGCCGCGACCGTCGTCGCCTCCACCCTCACCGCCTCCCTGGTCGTGGCCCCCGCGGCCTCCGCCTCCGCCTCCGGCCACCAGCACAACCGCACCGCCGCCCACATCCCCTTCACCGAGGCCACCGTCACCGCCGCCCCCGACGGCTCGTACACGCTCAAGTGGAGCGCCCCCGGCACCCGCCGCGTCGAGATCAAGGCCAACGGCAAGGTCGTCGCCCAGGGCGGCGCCCAGGGCCAGGCCGTCGTCACCGGCCTGCCCGCCGCCGACCGCCAGTGGTTCGACTTCAAGCCGGAGCACGGCCAGGGCCTGCGCCTCGCCGACCGCCTGATCAAGCTGGAAGGCGCCGTCAACTTCCGCGACGCCGGCGGCTACCGCACCACCACCGGCCAGTGGGTCAAGATGGGCGAGGTCTACCGCTCCGACGCCCTCAACAAGCTGACCGACAACGACCTGGCCAAGCTCCAGCGCCTGCGCGTCAAGACGGTCTTCGACCTCCGCATGCAGGACGAGCGCACCAAGGACGCCGACAAGGTCCCCGCCGGCGCCACCTACGTCGTCGCCGACGTCTTCGCAGGCTCCGGCTCCTTCCAGACCATGCCCAGGACCCCCGACGAGGCCGTCAAGGCCATGGTCGACGCCGAAAAGGCCATGGTCAGCGGCGAGGGCGGCAAGAAGGCCTACACCCAGGTCTTCGAAGGCATACAGAACGACGACGCCCGCACCGTGCTCTTCCACTGCACCGCCGGCAAGGACCGCACCGGCTGGGCCAACGCCGCCCTGCGGACCGCCCTCGGCGTGCCCCGCGAGACCGTCGAGGCCGACTACCTGGCCAGCAACGACTACCGCAAGGCCGCCAACGACGCGATCCTCTCCCGCCTGCCCGCCCCGCAGGCCGCCGTCTACAAGCCGCTGCTCGACGTGCGCCCCGAGTACCTCAACTCCGGCTACGACGAGGTCAAGGCGAAGTACGGCTCCTTCGACCGCTACCTGAAGGACGGCCTCGGCATCGACTCCCGCGAGCTGAAGCAGCTCAAGAAGGACCTCCTCGTCGGCTGACCCGGCTGACCCGGCTGACCCGGCTGACCAGACCCGAGCCCGCCGGCACAGCGAAAGAGCCCGGCCGGAACACCCCCCGGCCGGGCTCCCGAGTACGGCAGGTCAGGTCAGGTCAGTCCAGTACGGGCAGCAGCTCCGGCAGGTGGCCGTCCGAAGCCCGCGCCGCCCGCTGCCGCTCCCGCGGCACCTCCCCGTACAGCGTCGTCCGCGCCTTCGCGGGCCGCCCCGCCGCCTCCGCGACCGCGATCAGGTCCCGCACGGACTTGTACGAGCCGTAACTCGAACCCGCCATCCGCGAGATCGTCTCCTCCATCAGCGTCCCGCCCAGGTCGTTCGCCCCCGACCGCAGCATCTCGGCCGCGCCCTCCGCGCCCAGCTTCACCCAGCTCGTCTGGATGTTGGGGATGTACGGGTGCAGCAGGATCCGGGCCATCGCCGTCACCGCCCGGTTGTCGCGCACCGTCGGCCCGGGCCGGGAGATGCCCGCCAGGTACACCGGCGCGTTGGTGTGGATGAACGGCAGCGTCACGAACTCCGTGAAGCCCTCCACGCCCTTGGCCAGCGCGTCCCGCTGGATCCGGGCCAGCGTGCGGAAGTGCCCGAGCCAGTGCCGCGGCTGGTCCACGTGCCCGTACATCATCGTCGAGGAGGAGCGGATCCCGAGCTCGTGCGCGGTGCTGATGACCTCGATCCAGTCCGCCGTCGGCAGCTTCCCCTTGGTCAGCACCCAGCGGACCTCGTCGTCCAGGATCTCCGCCGCCGTCCCCGGGATGGAGTCCAGCCCGGCCTCCTTGGCCGCCGTCAGCCAGTCCCGTACGGACATCCCCGTACGCGTCGCACCGTTGACGACCTCCATCGGGGAGAAGGCATGCACGTGCATGCCGGGCACCCGCTGCTTCACCGCCCGCGCGATGTCGAAGTACGCCGTCCCCGGCAGGTCCGGGTGGATGCCGCCCTGCATGCACACCTCGACCGCCCCCACCTCCCAGGCCTGGGCGGCCCGGTCGGCGACCTGGTCCAGCGAGAGGGTGTACGCGTCGGCGTCCGTACGGCGCTGCGCGAAGGCGCAGAACCGGCAGCCGGTGTAACAGACGTTGGTGAAGTTGATGTTGCGCGTGACGATGTAGGTGACCTCGTCCCCGACCACCGACTTCCGCAGGTCGTCCGCGATCCGGCACAGCGCGTCCAGCGCCGGCCCGTCCGCGTGCAGCAGGGCCAGCGCCTGCTCGTCGGTGAGCCGCGTCGGGTCGTCGGCGGCCTGCGCGAGCGCGGCCCGTACGTCCGTGTCGATGCGCTCGGGGACCATCCCCGGGGCCGCCGCCTCGCGCAGGGCCTCCCAGTCGCCGTAGACGTGGTCGAAGTCCTCGCGCCGGTCGCCCGTACGGCCCTCGGTGTCGATGGTGGCGTGCAGATCGGTGCGCCCGTGCGCCGCGAAACCCTCGTCCGGCTCCTGCCACGGCCGCCCCTCGACGGGCGCGGATTCATCCGCCAGGCCGGTTTGTACGTCGGCCAGCGCGCGTACGTGCGGCAGCAGCCGGGGGTCCAGCCAGGGCTCGCCGCGCTGGAGGAACTCCGGGTAGATCGTGAGCCGTTCGCGCAGCTCGAACCCGGCGGCGGCGGTCCGCTCCGCCAGCTCCTCGATGTGCGGCCAGGGGCGCTCGGGATTGACGTGGTCGGGGGTCAGCGGCGACACCCCGCCCCAGTCGTCGATGCCGGCACCGATGAGCAGCGCGTACTCGGCGTCCACCAGATTCGGCGGCGCCTGTATCCGGGCGCTCGGGCCCAGGATGTGGCGGCCCACGGCGATGGCGGCGGCCAGCTCCTCCAGCTCCGCGTCCGGCATGCCGCGCATGGCGGTGTCCGGCTTGGCGCGGAAGTTCTGGACGATGACCTCCTGGATGCCGTGGTAGCTGCGCTGGATCCGGCGCAGCTCGAAGAAGGCCTCGGCCCTCTCCTCGTACGTCTCGCCGATCCCGATGAGCACGCCGGTGGTGAACGGGACGTTGGAGCGTCCCGCATCCTCCAGCACCCGCAGCCGGACGGCGGGTTCCTTGTCGGGGGAGCCGTGGTGGGGGCCGCCGGGCTCGGACCACAGGCGGGTGGCGGTGGTCTCCAGCATCATGCCCATGGAGGGCGCGACGGGCTTCAGCCGCTGGAGGTCCGCCCACGACATGACCCCTGGGTTGAGGTGCGGCAGCAGCCCCGTCTCCTCCAGCACCCGGATCGCCATGGCGCGCACGTACGCGAGGGTGTCGTCGTAGCCGTGCGCGTCGAGCCACTCGCGCGCCTCGGGCCAGCGGTCCTCGGGGCGGTCGCCGAGGGTGAACAGGGCTTCCTTGCAGCCCATCGCCGCGCCCTGGCGGGCGATGTCGAGGACCTCGTCGGGGGAGAGGTACATGCCGTGGCCGCTCTTGCGGAGCTTGCCGGGCACGGTCACGAAGGTGCAGTAGTGGCACTTGTCGCGACACAGGCGGGTCAGCGGGATGAAGACCTTGCGGGAGTAGGTGATGACACCGGGCCGCCCGGCGGCGGCGAGCCCGGCGTCCCGGACCCGGGCGGCGGAGGCGGCGAGGTCCTTGAGGTCCTCGCCGCGCGCCTGGAGGAGTACGGCCGCCTCGGTCGCGTCGAGCGCGACGCCGCCGCGGGCCCGCCGGAGCGCGCGGCGCATCGCGTTTTCGGTCGGAGCGTCACTCGGAGTGGTCATGGGCCGAGCATACGATCCGGTAGTACGGGGGCGGGGAGGGTCACCGCATCACCTCACCGGCGTTGACCAGCAGCGACTGGCCGGTTATCGCCCGCGCCCGGTCGGAGGCGAGGAACACGGCGGCATCGGCGACGTCCCCGTCGGTGGCCAGGTCGGGCAGCGCCATGCGCTCGGTGAGGCGCGCGTGCACCTCGGCCTCGGGAACCCCTTCCGTATGGGCGCTGAAGGTGACGAAGGCCTGCACGGGCGGCCCCCACATCCAGCCGGGCAGCACGGTGTTGACCCGGATCCGGTGCGGGCCGAGCTCGCGGGCCATGGAGTACATGGCCGAGGTCAGGGCCCCCTTGGAGGCGGCGTAGGCGGCCTGCTGCACCTCGTTGGGCGCGGCGATGGCGGACTGCGTCCCGATGATGACGACGGATCCGCCGCCGCCCTGCTTGAGCGCGGGCAGACAGGCGCGGGTCATGCGCAGCGTCCCGAGCAGGTTGATGTCGATGATCTGCTGCCAGGTCCCGAAATCGGCGTCCTCGAGCCCGCCGAAGTACGAGTCCCAGGCGGCGACGTGCACGACCCCGTCCACCCCGCCGAACCGCTCGACGGCCAGCGCGGCGAGCGCCCGGCACTGCGCCTCGTCCCCGATGTCGGTGGGCAGGTACGCGGTGTGCGCCCCGTCGGGGTCGATCTCGGCGGCGGATTTGGCCAGATTGGCCTCGGTCCGCGCCCCGAGCACGGCATTCCCCCCGTCCCGCACCACGGCGGCAGCCACCTGATGCCCGAGCCCGGCCCCGACGCCGGAGACGATGACGGTCTTCCCTTGAAGCAGCATGACGAGCCTCCAGCCGGATCCCCTGCGCATGCGCATCTGACGGTCCGTCAGGCTAGGGGAGCGGCCGGGGGTTGTGAAGGGGCGGGGGCGGGAGCGGAGGCGTGCTTCTGGTCGGGGCTTCGAGGCTTGGGGGCGGGGACCCCGACCAGGCCCAAGCCCCGTACCCGTCATCTCCCCACCGCCACCGCCACCCCCAGCCGCCGCAGCCCCTCCCCGATCTCCTCCGACGTGTGCGTCGTGAAGGACAGGCGGAGGGTGCGGAGGTCCGACGGGCCCGTGTGGAAGGGGGCTCCCGGGACGAAGGCCACCCGTTCGGCGATGGCGGACGTCAGCAGGGCCGCCGCGTCCCAGCCCTCAGGGAGGCGTGCCCAGACGAACATGCCGCCCTCCGGGCGGTTCCACTCGGAGCCCGCCGGGAGGGCTTCGGGCAGGCCCGCCAGGAGGGCGTCGCGCCGGGCCCGGTACGCCGCGCGGACCGTCGCGACGTGGGCGTCGAGGTCCACCGCGGCCAGGTAGTGCGCGGCGGCCAGCTGGTCCACCGTCGAGGTGTGCAGGTCGGCCGCCTGCTTCGCGACGACCGCCGCCCGCCGCAGTGCCGCCGGGGCCCGCAGCCAGCCCAGTCGCAGCCCCGGCGCCATGACCTTCGAGAAGCTGCCGAGCAGGACCGTACGGTCCTCCGCCCCCGGATGGGCGGCGAGCCAGGGCACGTGGTCCCCCTCGTAGCGGAGGTCCCCGTACGGATCGTCCTCGACCAGCCACAGCCCGAGCCGTGCCGCCGTCTTCGCGATGGCCGCCCGCCGCTCGGCCGGCAGGGTGCGTCCCGTCGGGTTCTGGAAGGTGGGGATGGTGTAGAGCAGCTTGGGGCGCTCCCGCGCGACGATGTCGGCCAGGGCGTCCGGGAGGATCCCCTGCTCATCGCAGGGGACGGCCATCACCCGGGCCCCCGCCAGCCCGAAGCACTGCAGGGCGGCCAGGTAGGTGGGGTTCTCGACCAGGACCACGTCCCCCGGCTCCACCAGGGTGGCCGTGATGAGGGTGAGGGCCTGCTGCGAGCCCGAGGTGATGAGCACGTCGTCCGGGCCCGTCGCCAGGCCCCGCGTCGTCGCCCGGTCCGCGACGGCCGCGCGCAGCTCCGGAACGCCCTCGGTGGTGGAGTACTGGAGCGCCCGCCGAGCGGAGGTCGCGAAGGCCGCGTCGTACGAGGCGCGCAGGCCCGCGGTGTCGAACAGCTCGGGCGCGGGGAGGCCGCCGGCGAAGGAAATCACCCCGGGGCGTTCGGTGAGCGCGAGGATCTCGCGTACGGGGGATCCCCCCACCGAGGTGGCGCGAGCGGCGAACGAGGGCGGCGTCGAGGCGACGGCGGTGGCGGCGGCAGCGGGCACGGGGGCTCCTCGGGGAGTCGGGTGCGCGCATCGTAGCCCCAGAAAGATGCAGACGACATCTATATATCGGATGCTGGAACGGCGGCGGATCGTGCGACCAACCCCTCCCGCGGGCTCCCGATCTGACGATTCATCAGCTAGACCGGTTCCATGACGACAGAAGAGACAGCAGCACCAGCCGAGCGCGGCACCCGCGCCGACGACTACGCCGACCTCGCGGCCGTCGGCCCCTACGGCGTCCGCCCCGGCCACGCGCTGATCACCATGGTGGAGCCGCACCCGGGCCACGAGTACGCCTACAACCGCTGGTACGAGGACGACCACTACTACGCCGGCGCCATGGCCATGCCCTGGATGTACGCCGGCCGCCGCTGGGTGGCCACGCGCGAGCTCCAGGAGCTGCGCTACCCCGAGAAGTCGGCCGTCGCCCAACCCGTCACCGCCGGATGCTACATATCGACGTACTGGGTCACCGAGGGCCGCTACGACGAGCACATGAAGTGGACCGTCGGCATCAACAAGCGGCTTAACCGCGACGGCCGGGTCTACCAGGACCGTACACACGTCTTCACGGCCTTCCAGGACCACGAGGCCACCGTCTACCGCGACGGCGCCGCCGGCCCCCGGGACTTCCACGCCCTCGACCACCCCTACGCCGGGCTCGTCGTCCAGGTCGTCGACGCCGACGGCCCCGCGCAGCGGGCCGAGCTGCTGGAGTGGCTGCGTTCACGCGCGCTGCCGAAGCGGTTGCAGGGTTCCCCGGCCGCCATGGTGACGATCTTCCGGCCGACGCCGTTGCCCGGGGACCGGATGACGTACGTCAAGCAGGTCGAGGGGGTGGACACCCGGCTCACGCTGCTCTGGTTCCTGGAGGAGGACCCCCGGACCTGCTGGGACCGCTTCCGGGGGCTGGACGCGGAGGTCGCGGAGGCGGGGCTGGGGCGGGTCGAGCTGGTGGCGCCGTTCATCCCCACGGTGCCGGGGACCGACCGGTACGTGGACCAGCTCCGGTAGACGGGAAGCGGGAATCCGGAGGCGGGAATCCGGAGGCCGGACATGGCCGAGCCCCCTCGGCCAGGACGGCGGGCCGGTCGAGAGGGCTCCATGCGGTGGTACTGGTCGTACTGGTAGGGCGGTTGGAACGGTTGGGACGCGCGCAGTGACGTTCAGGCGAGGCGCCCCAGCCGACCCTCGGTGACATCGGCGACGAACGAGGTCCAGGACCCGGGCGCGAAGGTGAGGGACGGGCCGTCCTGCACCTTCGAGTCGCGCACCGCGATGGCCTCCATGACGGGGGACTTGACCTCGACGCAGGCGCCGTTGGCGGAATACGAGGACTTGGTCCAGTTGTGCGTGGCGCCCTGGCGAATGGCCATGTTTCTCTCCGGTTCTGCGAGTGGTTCCGTTGACGTGATCGACGCTACCCGCAGCTCCTGATGGGTGAAGGGACCATTCACCCGACCGAGTGGCATATTCCATTCAGGCCTTCTGTGGCCGGGGAGTGACGGTGTACCGTGCCGCCCCGGCCCGCCGGACCCCGCAGATTCATTTCGCCTTGCCCGCATATTGGTCGATGATCCCGGAGATGAACTGCCGCGTCTGGTCGACGTTGAGGGCCTGGGCGCGCAGGTGCTCGTACATCACGCTGTACTTCTGCACGTCGTTGGCCTTCTCCAGGTACAGGTCGCTCGTCACGCCCTCGATGTAGACCACGGTCGAGTCCGACGCGTCCGGGAATTCCAGGATGGCGTACTGGCCGTTGACGCCCGGATGGGCACCCAGCGAGAAGGGCATGACCTGCACCGTGACGTGCGGCTGCTCCGATTGCTCTATCAAGTACCCGAGCTGCCGGATCATCAGTTCGGCATCGCCCACCTCCCGGCGCAGCGCGGCCTCGTCGATGACCGCCCACAGCCGCAGCGGCCCGAGCTCCGGATTGTTGTTGTCCGTCGCGGAGAGCCGTTTCTGCCGGTGCATGCGCACCTGGACGCGTTTCTCCACGTCGGCCGGGGCGGTCTCCGGCCACGCGCCGCGGACGAGGGACTGGGCGTACTCCGTGGTCTGGAGCAGGCCCGGGATCACGAGGGGCTCGTACGTGCGCAGGCTGGCGGCGTCCGTCTCGAGGCCGATGTAGACGCTGTACGGGATGTCGCCGAAGGCGTGCCACCAGCCCTGCTGGCGGGAGTCCTTCGCCATCTGCATCAGCGAGTCCACGAGGCGGGGATCCTCCACCTCGTACACCTCGCACAGGTCACGGACGTCGCGCTGACTGATGGAGCGGCGGCCGTTCTCCAGCCGGCTGATCTTGGACTGGGAGACGAGCAGGCGCTCGGCGACCTGCTCGGCCGTCATGCCCTTGTCTTCGCGGAGCTTGCGCAACTCCATGCCCAGTCGGCGGCGTCGGACGGTGGGATTGACATTGGACGCCACGTGAACGGCACCTCCGCCTTCTCTTGCTGTCTCTCTGCGTGTCTGATGTTGAGCAGACTGCCACCGAAGCATGTGGCGCCGCTGGGGAACGGCAGGGAAAGCGGTGGGAAAGCAGACGCGCGGGGTGGCGGGACCGGTTCACCGGACCCGCCACCCCGCGCGCTGGTGGCTCTCGTACGGGTGGAGCTCGATCAGTGCGCGGCCGCGCGGGCCATCGCACCGGTCCGGCGCGGCTGCAGCGGAACGCTGCCGGCCGTGGCCCGGGCGGCCGGCGGTGCCGGAGCGCGGTCACGGCGCGGCTGTGCCGCCACACCGTTCTGGACGTCCATCACGGCATGCGCCACGAGTCCGCCCATCGGGTCGTGCCGGATCAGGTCCCGCAGCCGGGACCTGGACGACCGCCCCTCGTTGCCGGGGTACAGGTGCTTGCCGAGTCCGACCGCGTGGGCCAGTGCGGCGAGCGCCGCGGTCCGCGGGTCCGGCGGTACGCCGGTGCGGATCGCGCTGTCCAGCCGGGCACGGATCTCCCGGCTGATCGCCGTGTCCGTCGCCTGGTAGCGAGTCGTCGGCAACACCCCGCACATCTGTCCCGCGACGGCGTGCACCATGCCGCAGCGCTCCAGATGAGCGAGGTAAATCTGGCGGAGCCCCAGCCGGGGTCCGCCGATCCAGTGGACGGCCCGTACCGGGCTGCCGCGCCTGCGCAGCAGTTCCAGTGCGGAGTCCAGAGTCGGATCTCCTGTCGGCCGTGGCATCACCACGGCGATACGATCCCCGTCAGGGGCTATCCGTCCTGCCAGAGCCAGCTCCACTAGCTGTGCCCCGGCCAGGCCGAGGTCGAGCGACTGCGGCTGCGCCGTGGTACCCGTGGCCGGGTCCAAGGCGAGCAGCAGAAGCTCCTCCGGAATTGTTCTGCGGCTCCTGCCCATCCATGCCTCCCCGCGTGGATGAGTGACAGGGTGACGCCTCTCACATTCATCTGTCGAGAGCGCGTGGTCGCTTTGTGGGGGAACCCGCAGCTATGTCGTTCTCGTCTAGCACGTGGGCGATGCCCCCTAGACGGGACACTGTTAGACATTCGGACAGCCGGACGTGGCGGCGATGGAGGAGGAACTGGTGGCGGGCGAGTCCCCCGACAAGTCGGTAGATGAAGGTGCGCCGGGGGCTGCGGAGTCCTCCGCGGAGCGCGACCCGAGGCTGTCGGTGTTCCGACCCCGGGAACCGATCGCTCCCGCGGGGGGTGGCGGTACCGACGCCGCTGCCGAGGATTCCGGCGCGGAGGGCGCCGGCGCTGCCGGTGCCGCTGAGGGTGCCGGTGGCGCGGCCGGTGCCGATGCGGATGCCGATGCCGAGGTCGGTGGCGCTGCGGATTCCGGTGCCGAGGCCGCTGGCGCTGCCGGTGCCGAGGGCGGTGCCCGTGCCGCTGAAGGTGCCAACGCCGAGGCTGGTGGCGTGGCCGGTGCCGATGCGGGTGTCGGTGGCGCTGCGGATTCCGGTGCCGAGGGCGCTGGCGCTGCCGGTGCCGAGGGCGGTGCCCGTGCCGCTGAAGGTGCCAACGCCGAGGCCGGTGGCGTGGCCGATGCCGATGCCGAGGCCGGTGTTGGTGCCGATGCCGGGAAGCGGGATCCGTTGCGGGATGCCGTGGCGGCGTGGGTTGCCACGGCCGACGGTTCCGATGCCGACTCCGAGGCGGAGCGGGACGCGGAACCGGGTGGCGCGACAACGGTGTTCAAGGCCGTTCCCGACCCCGCCGGGTCCTCCGGACGGGTGGACTCGGCCGCCGAGCCGGAGTCCTCGGATTCCGCTGCCGCGGTCGAGCCGTCGAAGCCCGCCGGCGGCGAGCGCACCACTTCGTTCCGCGCCGCGAAGGCTTCCGCTTCCGTGTCGGACGCCCCGGCCGCCCAGGCCAAGCCCGCCGCTTCCGCTTCCCAACCCGCCGACTCCGAGCGCACCGCGGTGTTCCGCGCGGTGAAGGAGTCGGCTTCGGCTCCGGGTGAGGCCGCGCGGGCGAAGCCCGACGCTTCGGCTGGGGAGTCCCAGGACTCCGAGCGCACCGCGGTGTTCCGGGTCGCGAAGCCGGCTTCGGCTGCGGAGGCCGCGTCCGGCGCTGCCGCTCCGGTCGACGCCGGTAAGACCAAGCCCGCCGCTACCGCCGGGGAGTCCGCGGAGTCCGAGCGGACCGCGGTGTTCCGCGCGGTGAAGGAGTCGGCTTCGGCTCCGGCTGAGGCAGCGCGGGCGAAGCCCGACGCTTCGGCTGGGGAGTCCCAGGACTCCGAGCGCACCGCGGTGTTCCGGGTCGCGAAGCCGGGCTCCGAGGCCGCAGGGGCGAAGCCCGAGGCTGCCGACTCGGAGCAGACCGCGGTGTTCCGGGCCGTGAAGCCCGGCTCCGGATCTGCCGTGGCCGGGGACGGCGCAGCCCCCGTACAGCCGCCGAAGGCGGATTCCGGTTCCGCGGAGGTGGAGTCGGCCGGCAAGCCCAAGGCCAGTACCTTCGTACCGCTGCGGACCGACGAGCCCGGGGAGCGGCAGCCGAAGCCCCCGGCCCCGGCCCCGGCCCCCGCTCGCGCAGCGGCCACGTCGACCTCCGCGGAGCGGAACGAGCGGACCACCCAGCAGCCGCTGCCGCCCAAGCCGCCGCTCGACATGCTGGCGGACCTCACCAACAACCCGCCCCCGCCGCCGAGCCCGATGCGCACCGCCATCCGGCGGTTCAAGATCTACTTCCCGCTCGCGGTGCTCCTGGCGATCATCCTCGCCGTCGTCCAGCTGGTGCGCCCGCTGCCCCAGCCGCAGCTCGTGATGAGCGCGAAGTCCTCGTACACCTTCGAGGGCTCCAAGCCCGAGCTGCCCTGGCCCAGCGAGGGCCAGGCCTACATGGCCGCCGCCGGCCTCGGCACGCTCGGCCAGTCCGGCGAGCAGAAGCCCGTGCCGATCGCGAGCGTCACCAAGTCGATGACGGCGTACATCATCCTGCGCGACCACCCCATAAAGAAGGGTGAGAAGGGCGCGATGATCGACGTCGACAAGACGGCCGAGACCGAGGGCAAGAAGAACAACTCGACCGACAACGAGTCCACCCTCGACACGGTCAAGGAGGGCGACAAGATCTCGGAGTACGACGCGATCGCGGCCCTCATGATCCCGTCGGCCAACAACATCGCGCGGCTGCTCGCGCGCTGGGACTCCGGTTCCCAGGAGGCGTTCGTCAAGAAGATGAACGACACCGCCAAGGAACTCGGCATGACCAACACCACGTACACCGACCCCTCGGGTCTGGACGCGACGACGGTCAGCACCGCCGAGGACCAGGTGAAGCTGGGCCTGAAGCTCGTGGAGATCGAGACGCTGCTCGACATCACCAAGAAGCCGAACTGGACCGACCCGTCGGGCAAGACCTGGCGGAACTGGAACGGCCTCGTCCCGTTCAACGACTCGCTCGGCATCAAGACCGGTACGACGACGAAGGCCGGCGGAAACCTCCTCTTCGCCGCCAAGAAGACGATCGGCAACACCAACCAGCTGATCGTCGGCGCCGTCCTCGGCCAGCACAAGCCGCCAATCATCGACAGCGTGCTCGCCGCGAGCAAGCAGCTCCTCATCGCCACCCAGAAGAGCCTCGAAGGCGCTCCCGTCGTGAAGAAGGGCGATGTGGTGGGCTACGTGGACGACGGACTCGGCGGCCGGACGCCGGTCGTCGCCACCGCCGACGTGCAGGCGATCGGCTGGGCCACGCTCACCGTGAACGTGAAGCTCGCCGACGGCGGCAGCAAGCTGCCGCAGACCGCCAAGGCCGGCACCGAGATCGGCATGCTCACCGTGGGCGAGGGTGCCAGCCAGGTGAAGGTGCCGGTGGCGCTGCAGAGCGACCTCGTCGCGCCGGGCATCGGCAGCAAGCTGACGCGCGTCGGCTGATCGCCGACGGGCGGGTGGGAGCGTGGATCCGGCGTCCCGGGCAACCTCGGGGCGCCGGAACGCGTCTTGGGACCGGGACCGTAGTGGACCGAGGTGTTGGGGAGTGCGGCCGTGACCACCGCTGAGCAGCAGGACCGACGCGGGGCGGGCGGCACCCTGCCGGCTCCCGCGCCCGGGGCCACGCCCGGCCCCGGGCTCGACCGCGCGTCCGGTGCCGTACCGGGTCCCGCTGCCGCCGTCCCCGTTCCCGCCCCGGCCGGCGGAGCCCTCGGCGTCCTCGACCGGCTCCGCCGTCACCCGATCGCCGTCGCCACCCTCCTCGCGGGTCTGCTGCACGTCGTCTGGTTCTTCAGCTTCGCCAACAGCGGCGGCGACCTCGCCGCGCAGGACGCCTGGGCCGAGTTCGTGGGCCGCCATCCCGACTCGGCGTACAACCTCGCCTGGTACGGCGGCATGCACCCCGTCTCGTACAGCGTGGTCTCCCCGTACCTCATGCACATGCTCGGCGTCCGGACCACGATGATGATCGCGGGCACCGTCTCGGCCGGGCTGCTCGCGCTGATCCTGACCCGCTGCCGCGGCGCCGTGCGCGAGCCCCTGTGGCCCGCCCTGGCCGGGGTGTTCGGGCTGCTCTGCAACGCCCTGTCGGGCCGCGTCACCTTCGGCCTCGGCGTGATGTTCGCGCTCGGCGCCGTCGCCGCCGTCTTCTGCTGGCCCCGCAAGTGGGCGGAGCGCCGCTGGGCCAAGGCCGCCGCGGCGGCCCCGCTGGCCGGGCTCGCGACGGCCTCCAGTCCGGTGGCCGGGCTCTTCCTCGGGGTGATCGCGGCCGCGCTGTTCCTGA
The DNA here is from genome assembly GCF_043201175.1 of Streptomyces sp. NPDC048337. Taxonomy (NCBI): domain Bacteria; kingdom Bacillati; phylum Actinomycetota; class Actinomycetes; order Kitasatosporales; family Streptomycetaceae; genus Streptomyces; species Streptomyces sp. NPDC048337. The sequence goes on along the minus strand of NZ_JBICYR010000013.1, from coordinate 192,412 downwards.
GCGGCCGGCGCCCCGGTGCGTACGCGCTGGGGCTGGCCCCGGTGGCCGTGGTCGGGCTGTCGGCCTGGCTGTTCCCCTTCTCCGGGACGCAGCCGATGAAGCTCGGCTCGGCCTGGCTGCCGTTCGTGTTCGCCCTCGCCATCCTCTTCCTGGTCCCGAAGGGGTGGAAGACGGTCCGGATCGCCTCCGCCGTGTACGCCTTCGGGACCTTCCTGACCTGGGCGATCGACTCCCAGATCGGCTCGAACGTGACCCGGCTGGTCATGCTGTTCGGCGGGGCGGTGCTGCTCGCGGCCCTCCCGTACGAGTTCCCGCGCTCGCGGCGCTGGTACGCGGCGGTGCTGGCCTTCGCCGGGCTCAACATCTGGATCACCACCAACAGCGTCACGGACATCGTGCGCACCACCCCGGTGGCCGCCTGGAACCGGGAGCTGGCCCCGCTCGTCGACCAGCTCCGGAAGGCGGGCGCCGACCGCGGCCGGGTCGAGGTGGTCCCGGCGAGCAGCCATCGCGAGTCCTCCGCCTTCCCCTCGTACGTGAACCTCGCGCGCGGCTGGAACCGGCAGGCCGACTTGGAGCGGAACCCGCTCTTCTACGACGACAGCCTGACCGCCGACAGCTACCGGGAGTGGCTGGAGCGCTGGGCCGTGCACTACGTAGTGCTGCCCGCGGACAAGCCGGACTCGGGCGGGGAGGCCGAGGCACGGCTGGTCGGCGCGGGGCTCCCGTACCTCCAGCAGGTGTGGGGCGACGCGAACTGGCGGCTCTTCAAGGTCCACGATCCGACGGACCTGGTGTCCGGGCCGGCGACGGTGGTGCGGGCGGGCGCCGACCAGCTCGTCATCGACGTGAAGCGGGCGGGGCGGGTGCTGGTCCGGATCCCGCACTCGCCGTGGCTGGGGCTGGTGGACGGGGCGGGCAAGGCGGTGCCGCCGCCGCCGGAGTCCTTCGCGTCGAAGGCGCGCGGCTCCGTGCCGAAGGAGTACGCGAACGCGGCCGGGTGCCTCTTCAAGGCGGCTCCGGACGACGCGGGCGATGTGTGGACGGAGCTGCTGGCGCCGGGGCCGGGGGAGTACCGGGTCGCGGCCAAGTACCAGCTGCCGCGCGGTACGCCCTGCCCGGAGGAACTGGTCAACGCGGCGCTGGGCGTGCCGGAGCGCCCTACTCCGCCACGCCCTTGATCGATCCTCGGCGGCCACCAGCCCGGGTGCGTTCATCCCTATATGTGCATACGATCCGAGTAGTCCGATTGAGTGCTTCCTGAGGGAGTTGACGACGGGATGGGCAAAGAGCAGAAGCAGGATTTCCGAGCCGCCTTCCAGGCTCCGGAGCCGGATCGGCCGCCGCGTCCCGCGGGCCACGGCTTCGACGGTCGGCTGCGGAGCAAGGTCAAGGGCGGGGCGCACACGAAGGCGGCGCTGAAGCGGTCCGGGACTCCGCAGGGTGACCGCATCGGCGAGCGCAGCAGAGGCCTGAGCTGATTCCGTACGATGACGCGGCCCTCCCGGTTCCGGCCGGGAGGGCTTTCGTACTTCTGTGACCAGGGACTTTGGTCCTTGACGTCTTCGCGGGAGACCATCCGGACAACCGTTACATTGCCGACGGATGACCAACACATGACCCTCGTAGCGTCGTCGCTGTCGCCAGGACAAAACGACCACAGGCGACGCAGACCGACCCGAGGGGAACCATCCATGCGCGCCACCTTCCGTACCGCCGCCGTCGCAGCCGGTGCCGTCACCGTTCTGGCCCTCCCGGCCGCCCACGCCTTCGCGGCCGACGCCCCGACCACTCCCTCGCAGCAGCAGCAGGAGAAGAAGAAGGAGGTCAAGCGCGAGCTCGTGGGCAGCCCGAAGTTCGACAAGGGCTGGTCCGGCAAGGTCTACGACCTGGTGGAGTACGTGAACGGCGTACGCACCTCGAACCTGGGCTACGAGGCCGATGTCGCGAAGGACGGCCAGGCCAAGGGCACGCTGAAGGGCCACGACGGCAAGGGCATGGCCAAGACGGTCACCCAGAAGATCGACGGGATCACCTTCACCCTGACTTTCAACGGTGACCTGACCGCGAAGGGCCTGCAGGAGGGCGCCGGCCAGCATGGCCGCACCTTCGTGAAGGAGTACAAGAACCTCGGAGCCTCCGGCTTCGACGCCCGCGTCTACAAGACCAAGGCCGGCTTCGAGGCCGACATCCTCAACGGCAAGGCCGTCTGGCACACGATGAAGACGGACGGCAAGAAGGCGGACACCGCACAGCACAACGGCGCCCACTTCGTCCTGAACCCGGACGGCACCCTGAAGGGCTGGACCGAGGGCACGGCCACCAAGCCGACCACCAAGCCGGGCGACCCGAAGCCGGAGACCAAGCCGGCTCCGCCGAAGGGCGGCGTGAAGGCCGGCGCGGAGGGCATGGACCCGGCCACCTCCGGTGACAGCGCCGGGCTCATCGCGGGCGGCGCCGGCCTGGCCGCCACGGGCGCCGCAGCCCTGGGCTTCGCCCTCCTCCGCCGAGGCCGCACGGAATCCTGACCGCCTGCGCCGGGGGCGGGGGCGGGGTGGGGTGTCGTCCGGGACTAAAACGAGATGAATTCGGCGCACGCCACTGCCCGACAGAACAAACCCGGAACAGGCGCCGAACATCGAAGCCCGTCCCGGACGACACCCCACCCCCCCCCCCGCCCCCGCCCCCCCCCCGGGGCCCGCCCGGGGGGCCCCCCCCCCCCCCCCCCCGGTGGGGGGCCCCCCGGGGGGGGCGGCCCCCCCCCCCCCCCCCCGGGGGCCGCCCCCCCCCCCGGCCCCGGCCCGCCGCCGGGAGCCGGCCGGAGGGCCCCCGCCCTCTCCCCCCGTTTCCGCTCCGCCGGGCGGGTCGCCGCCCGCCTCCGCCCACCCACCCCGTCTGCCTGCCCGGAGTACCCCATGCCCAGCACCCTCACCCCCGCCCGCCGCCCGCGCAGCGCCGGCCCGCGCAGCGCCCGTACCCGCCGCGTGCTGGTCACCGCAGCCCTGGCCGCCACGGCCACCGGCACCCTCGCGGCCTGCGGCGGCGCGCCCACGGGCGCCAAACTGCCGCCCGACCCCAAGGTAGGCAGCACCGCCGCCCCCGCCGCCGACACCACCGCCCCCGCGCTGCCCCGCTCCAAGCCGACCGGCATGAAGATCGACGCGGCGGGCGTGGACGCGAAGAAGATGGTCGACCTCAAGGTGGACCCGGCCACCGGCGAGCTCGGCGTGCCGAACGCCGACACCGACGCGGACAACCCCGGCTGGTGGACCGAGGGAGTCACCCCGGGCGAGAAGGGCCCCTCCGTACTCGTCGCCCACTTCGACACCAAGCACGGACCCGCTCTGATGAAGAACGTGAAGAACATCAAGCTCGGCGACCTGATCGAGGTCCCGCGCGAGGACGGCAAGACCGCCAAGTTCAAGATCCGCGAGATCGAGGACGTGAACAAGAAGGACTTCCCGACCGCCAAGGTCTACGGCGACACCGCCCGCCCCGAGCTGCGCCTGCTCACCTGCGGCGGCGAGATCAAGGACGGCCACCGCACCAACAACGTCATCCTCTACGCCGACCTGGTGGCGTAAGCCGGCCGCAGTGATGTCCAGGTCACGAAAGGCCGCCGAGGGCCGGGCGGCGGCCCTGCGCCTGGCCGCCCTCCCCCTGCTCCCCGCCGCGATCCTCCCGCTGACCGGCTGCGGAGCGCTCGGCGGAGCGAGCGGCAGCGCGAGCGGCGCCCCGCGCGCCGCCGACCAGGGCCGCCCCGCCGCCCGCGCCCAGGGCCCGTACCGGCCGTGGCCCGAGCGACCCCCCGCCCCGCCCGCGGTGGACGACGTACTGCACGCGGAGGGGCCCCTCCCGATCGACGGCATGGAGCTGGCGGAGGGCACGTCGCTGCGGGACGTACGGCCCATGGACGTACTGGCGGCGGACCTGCGCTCGCGCCCGGGCGCGCCGTACCCGAGCGCCCCCGACGCCCCCGCCGCGCCGGACGAGGCCGGCGAGGAGGAGATGAAGGCGGCGCTGGCCCGGTGCGCGGACCCGGGGGCCGGGGACTGCCCCGTCCGGAAGGCCCATTACCGTGATCTGACCGGCAACGGCCGCGACGAGCTCATCCTCGGCATCGAGCTGCCCGGCCACCGCCTCAACCTCCGCGTCTACACGGCCGACAGCGGCCGGGTGGTGCAGATCATGGACACGGCCGCTCGCGTCACCGACGTGCAGCTGACGGAACGGGACCTCATCATCCAGTCGGCCACCAGCCCCGCCGGGACCGAGCTCCGCACCGCGTGGACGTGGCTCCCCGAGCGGCAGATCATGATGCCCCGCGTAACGGAGACCGTCCGCAGACCGGCGGCGGAGAAGCCCTGATGCGCCGTATGCACCCGATGCACCTGCCCGCCTGGACGGCGACGCTGACCTGGAAGGCGGCCGTCTTCATCACCCTCATGTGCTGCGGTCTCGCGGCGCTGCTCGGCGGCTTCGTGCACCGGGCCATGACCCACCAGACCGTCAGCGCCGCGCGCGAGAAGGCCCTGGCCAAGCTGGAGCGGACCGTCACGGCGTACGAGACCGGCGGGCGCATGGCGCGCGGCGAGGGCATCGACCCGGTGGGCCTGCCCCCGGAGCTGCGCGCACTGGCGGCCGGCGGCAAGCGTGGCACCGCCATCGGCGAACACCGCGACCGCGCCGCCATGTGGGCGGCCGGCCCCGCCGACCACGACACCGCGATAGCCGTCTCCGTCGACTTCAGCGGCAGCCGGCGCACCATCCGGGACCTGGACCGGGCCATCCTCGGCTCCTCCGTGGCCGCCATCGGCGGCACCCTCCTGATCGGCGCGCTCGGCGTCACCCGGATCACCCGGCGGCTCCACGTCACCGCCCAGGTCGCCCGTCGGATCAGCGGGGGAGACCTGGACGCACGGGTCGGCGACAGCCCGCGGAACAAGGACGAGGTGGCGGCGGTCTCCCGGGCCCTGGACACGATGGCCTCCTCGCTCCAGCGCAAGCTCGAAGCCGAGCAGCGCTTCACCGCGGACGTCGCCCACGAGCTGCGCACCCCGCTCACCGGCCTGAACGCGGCCGCCGAGCTCCTGCCGCCGGGCCGCCCGGCCGAACTCGTACGGGACCGGGTGCGGGCGATGCGCGCGCTGACCGAGGACCTGCTGGAGATCTCCCGGCTGGACACGCGCAGCGAGCGCGTCGAGCTGGACTCGTACGACCTGGCCGAGCTGGCGGCGCGCACGATCCGCGCCTCGGGCACGTCCACCACCCTGGTGGTGGTCTCCACCGCCCTCCTGGAGACGGACCGGCGCCGCCTGGAGCGGATCCTCGGCAACCTGATCGCGAACGCCCACAAGCACGGCGCGGCCCCGGTCACGGTCACGGTGGACGGCCCCACCCTCACCGTCACGGACGAGGGCCCCGGCTACCCGGACTACCTCCTGACCGCCGGCCCCCAGCGCTTCCGTACGGAGGGCATGAACAAGGGCCACGGCCTCGGCCTGACCATCGCCACCGGCCAGGCCCGAGCCCTCGGCGCCACCCTCACCTTCCGCAACCGCACCCCCTCCGGCGCCGAGGCCCGCCTCACCCTCCCGGGCCCCGCGACACCGACGGCAACTCCGCCTCCCCGGCCCGGAGATGCTCCGCCCGCGTAGACGAAGAGGACCCCCAGCCACGTCCCGGCTGGGGGTCCTCGGATCGTGCCCTCGGCAGGATTCGAACCTGCGACACCGGCTTTAGGAGAGCCGTGCTCTATCCCCTGAGCTACGAAGGCGGGACGGGAGGCCTGGCCGTGAGGCCGGGCCACCGCCGTCAGTGTAGCGGGTGACGCATGATCCGCATCTGCGATCTTGGCGCCCGGCGTTCACCGGCGGGCGGGCGGATTCCGGATCATTCGCGTCCGCTGTACGCGGGCGCGGGGAGGATTCGGGTCATGGCGTCCCGCAGGATCCGTGAGCCCTCCTGGGTGAGCAGCGATTCGGCGTGGAACTGCAGGGACGAGAAGTGCGGGCCGCGGAGGGCGTGGACCTCGCCCGTGTCCAGGGAGCGGCTGATCTCCACGAGGCCGATGCCCTCGCAGTCGGCCTTGTCCTCGTCGCTCCACGCGGCGAAGGCGTTGTAGAAGCCGACCCTTTCGCGGTCCCCGAAGAGGTCGATCTCCTTCTGTACTCCCTGGTTGGGCACGTCGCGCCGTCTCAGGGGGAAGCCGAGGCGGGCGGAGAGGACCTGGTGGCTGAGGCAGACCGACAGGAACGGGCGTCCCTCTGCGAGGAGTCGGGCGGTGGCCGCGTGCAGGTGGGCGATCTTCGGGTGGTCGGTGTCGCGCGGATCTCCCGGACCCGGTCCCATGACCACGAGGTCGTGGGCGTCGAGGCGGTACGGCTCGTCGTAGCGGCGGACGGTCACGTCGAGGCCCAGCGCCCGCAGTTGCTGGTCGAGCATGTACGTGAAGGTGTCCTCGGCGTCGATGACGAGGGCCGTGCGGCCGGCGAGGACCGGGTCCGGGTGGTTGCGGTCGGTGCCGTCGGTCAGCCAGAAGCCCGCGATCGTGTCATTGCGCCGGGCCAGCGCCGCGCTGACGTCGGGATGGTCGCCGAAGCCCGACCGGTGGTCGCCCTCCAGCGCGGTGAGCAGCCCGGCGGCCTTGGCGTGGGTCTCCTTGACCTCGGACTCGGGGTCCGAGTGCCGTACGAGCGTGGCGCCCACGCCGATGCGCAGCCGGCCGCCGCCGTCGATGTCGGCGGTGCGGATCAGGATCGAGGAGTCGAGGGTGCGCTCGCCGCCGCCGTCGTGTCCGACGAGGGCGAGGACCCCGCTGTAGTAGCCGCGTCCCCGCGGCTCGTGGCGGCTGATCACCCGGCAGGCGCTCTCCAGCGGGCTGCCGGTGACGGTGGGCGCGAACATGGTCTCGCGGAGGATGTCGCGCACATCGCGGGTGGTCCGTCCCTCGACGAAGTACTCGGTGTGCGCCACCCGGGCCATTTCCTTGAGGTGCGGCCCGGTGACGCGGCAGCCGTCGGGGCAGATCCGGGCCATCATCTTCAGCTCTTCGTCGACGACCATGTACAGCTCGTCGGTTTCCTTGGGGTCCGCGAGGAACTCCATCACGTCCGGCAGGGTGGGGCCGCTCGCCGGGTAGCGGTAGGTGCCGCTGATCGGGTTCATCACCGCGACCCCGTCGCGCAGGCTGATGTGGCGTTCCGGGCTGGCACCGACCAGGGTCCGCTCCCCGGTGTGCACCAGGTACGTCCAGTACGCGCCCTGCTCGCAGGCGAGCAGCCGCCGGAAGAAGCACAGGGCGTGGGCGAGCGTGTAGTCGCCGATGTCCGCGACGAGCGAGCGGTGGATGACGAAGTTCGCGCCCTCGCCCTCGCCGATCTCGTCCCTGATCACCCGGCGCACGATCCCGGCGTACGTCTCGTCGTCCACGTCGAAGTGCTTGCCGGTGACCTCGATCGGCACCTCCGGAATCCGGCGTACCACCTCGGCGACCGTCATCACGGCCTGCTCGGTGACCGTCATGGCCAGCAGGGGTTCGCCGTCGTCGGTGCAGGCGAAGCCGCGCTCCGCGATCTGGCGGTACGGGAGCAGCGCCAGCACCTCGTGCGCCGCCCGGCCCGCGCCCGTCGGCCGCGTCCGGATCGGCAGCTGCGCCAGTGAGTCGAGCGCGGCGACCTCGCCGGTCACCACCTCCAGCAGCTCCGGCCCCACCGTCTCGGGCCGGTACAGCAGCGCGAAGGGCGGTGGTTCGCCGACCAGGAGGCGGGACAGCAGGTCCTGCGGTTCGGGGGTTTTCAGCGAGGTCATCGGGCCGTCACCACCGTGTCGAGCGCGGTGACGACGGAGTCGGTGGTGAGGACCACCGCGCAGCGCTCCGCCGCGTACTCCAGCGCCATCCGGTGGTACTTCTCCGAGAAGTCGGCGACCGCGTCGGCGACCAGGAACGTCTCGATGTCCTGGCTGAACGCCTCCACCGCCGTCATCAGTACGCCGACGTGCGCGTACACCCCGCACAGGATGAGCTGGTCACGGCCCGACTCCCGCATCCATTCCAGCAGCCCGGACCGGAAGAAGGCGCTGTAGCGCCACTTGGTGAACGTCCGGTCCCCGGCGGCCGGCGCCAGTTCGTCGACGACCAGCCGGTCCGCGGGGTCCGGGCGCATCCCGGGTCCCCAGAAGTCCTTCAGCAGCCCTCGCTGCCGCTCGTCCATGCCGCCGGGCTGTGCCGTGTAGGCCACCGGTACGCCGGATGCGGCACACCGCTCGCGGAGCCGGACGGCATGGGCGACGAGCTCGTTGTGGGGTGGTTCGCCCGCGGGCAGGGGCTTGAGGAAGTAGCGCTGCATGTCGTGTACGAGCAGGACCGCGCGGCGGGGGTCGGGCACCCAGGGGGCCGTGTTGCCGGGCAGGTCTCTTTCGGTGGGCATGGGGTACGAGTGGATGGGGGGCAGGCCGGACATGAACATCTCCCGCGTGATTCAGGGCTTCCGGTCCGCCGGGCTTCCGCGGCGGCGCCGGACAAAGGCTGTGCGTGCGTGCTGGTGTGGTCAGACGCCGAGGGACGCGCCGCCGTCGACGGTGAGGGCGTGCAGCGTGATGTGGGACGCCTGGTCGGAGAGGAGGAAGACGACCGACTCCGCGACGGTGTCGGGGCTGGCGACCCTGCCCAGGGGGATGCCCACGCGGTACGCCTCGGGCCGGCCCTGGAGGGTCTGCCGGAGGCCGGTCTCGTCCCGCCACATGGAGCTGAGCATGGGGGTGTCGGTGGAGCCAGGCGCCACCACGTTGCAGCGGATGCCGTACCGGGCGACCTCCAGGCCCAGGCACTTGGTGAACATCGTCGCCGCCGCCTTGGAGGCGGCGTAGGCGGCCATGTCGGTGCGGGGCGTTCCCGCCGCGTTCGAGGCCACGGTGACGATCGCCCCCCGCGTACGGTCGACCATGCGGTTGACCACCGCTCGGGACACGTGGAAGACGCCCGTGGTGTTCACGGCGAACGTGTCGGCCCAGTCCTCGTCGGTCAGCTTCCGCGCCTCGCCGAGCCGCAGTACTCCCGCCGCGTTGACCAGGTACTCCACCGGCCCCAGCCGGTGTTCCACCGCCTCCACCATCGCCTCGACCGCCTCGGCGGAGGTCACGTCGGCGGGGAACGCCTCGACGGTCAGTCCCGCCGAGACCAGTCGCCGTACCGTCTCCTCGAGCCGGTCGGCGTCCCGGTCGACCGCCGCGACCCGCACTCCCCGCTCGCCGAGGTTGCGGACCACCGCTTCTCCGATGCCACCCGCCGCGCCGGTGACGATCGCTGTGTTGCCTTCCATCCCTACGGACCTCCGCTGGCTTGGTCTGGTGTGGAACTCGACGGGGCGCACGCTCATCCGCGCCACTCGGAGGCCACGGCGACGGCCTGCCGGGGATTGAGCCTCGGGTCGCACAGGCTCGTGTACTTGACCCCGACCTGATCGAGTCGGGTGTGGTCGGCCACGCACTCGGTGACCTCGTCGGGGGTGGTCTCCAGGTGCAGCCCGCCGGGGACGCCGCCGGCCGAGCGGACCGCCGCCTGGAACGCCCTCACCTCGTGGCGGACCGTGTCCAGGAACCTGGTCTTCAGGCCGTCCGGACCGCCCACGGTGTTGCCGTGCATGGGGTCGGTCAGCCAGACGACCGGGTGGCCGGCCGCGCGGACGGCCTCCAGCAGCGGCGGCAGCTGCGCGGCCACCGCGTCGGCGCCCATGCGCGCGATGAGCGTCAGGCGCCCCGGTTCGCGTGCCGGGTCGAGGCGCTCGCACAGGGCCAGCAGCTCGTCGGGCGTCATGGTCGGCCCCACCTTGCAGGCGACCGGGTTCACCACCTCGGCCAGGAGCGCGACGTGGGCGCCGTCCAGCTGCCGGGTGCGCTCGCCGATCCACGGCCAGTGCGTGGAGGTGAGCAGCAGACGCCCGTCCTCCGTGCGCCGCAGTAGCGGAACCTCGTAGTCCAGTACGAGCGCCTCGTGGCTCGTCCACACCTGCGACTCCACGTGCGCATCGGCCTGCGACCGGGAGCCGGACCACCCGAGGAGCGCCATCGCGCTGCTCGCGGCCTCGTAGCACGCCAGCATCCGGGCGGGGTCGTGCTCACGGGCCAGCGGGTCGGGCTGCGGGCCGTTCACCATGTGTCCGCGGTAGACCGGGAGTTCCCGGTCGCCCATGAGTTCGGTCGGGCGGGAACGCGGCTTGGCGAACTGGCCGGCGATCCGGCCCACGCGCAGCACGGGCTTGGACGAGGCGGTCTGGATCACCCCCGCCAGCGCGCCCAGCACGCCCGCCTTGCGCGTCACGTAGCCGGGTGTGCACTCGGCCGGGTCCTCCGCGCAGTCGCCCGCCTGGACCACATGGAATTCGCCTGCCGCGACGCGTGCGAGCAGACGACGTAACGTATCGGTGTCCTCGACGCGGACCAGCGGCGGCGAGGCGGCGAGTTGCCGCCTCACCCGCCCGAGCAGCTGCCGGTCCGCCCAGGCGGGCTGCTGCCGCGCCTCCCACGGATCCGGATACGCGAGCTCGCCCTCGGCCATGCCGCTGAAGTCGGTCGAGGCGACCAGCGTGCCGGACCGGTCGGCCATGCCTGACATCCCACATCCCCCGTTGATTGAGTACTCGTGCGTAAATCGGTCAACTACCGGTGACCTGCTCCAACACCTCGTCCCACGCACGGGGAGCCGGTGCCACGTCGCCGCGCCACGCCACGTGGTGGTCGGGCCGTACGAACACCAGATCGCGCTCCCAGACGGCGTGCACGGCGGAGCTGTCGACGGTGAGCAGCGCGACCGGAAGTCCCCGGCGCCGGGCCTGCTCGACGAGGTCCTTGCCCCGGTTCTCGCCGGAGAGGTCGATCAGGGTGAAACCGGCGTCCAGCCGGTCGAAGAGCGGTGTGCCGTCCTCCAGCCGCATGTTCGGCGCGCGGCCGCCGGGCTGGGTGGTCGGGACGATCGACTGCCACTGCCAGTCGGGCTCCGCGGCGTCCTCGTGCCGTACGACCGGAGAGCCGGTGTAGCGGTAGCCGAAGTGGATGCCCAGGTTGTCGATCTGGAAGCTCTCCTTGCCGAGGTACGCCGCGAGCTGGGGGCGGGACGCGCCGGCGGCCGCCAGCTGCGGGAAGCGCATCCAGACTGCGAGGAGATTGGCGCACATCTCGCGGTTGAAGAGCGCGACGGGCCGCCGCTCGGCCTCGTAGGAGTCGAGCAGGCGCGGGCCCGCCCAGCCGCCCACCGTGGCCGCGAGCTTCCACCCGAGGTCGCAGGCGTCGCCGAGGCCGGTGTTCGCCCCGTGCCCGCCGGTCGGGTAGAACTGGTGCGCCGAGTCGCCGGCGAGGAAGACCCGCCCCTCGCGGTACGAGTCCGCGACGGCCAGCCGCCCGTACCAGTACGCCACGTTGAGGACCTCGTCCGCGACGAAGTCGAAGCCCAGCCGCTCCTTGACGACGGCGAGCGGGTCGGCCGGCTCGGGTTCCCCCTCGGGGAGGACGAACGTGCCGGTCCAGGTGCTCCCGCCGTCGCGGTTCACCAGAGTCGCCCCGCCGGCGGAGATGGTGAGGAAGAACTTCCCGTTGCGGAACAGGGCGGGGTCCTCACTGCGGAAGTAGACGTCGCAGTGGCGGGTGCTCGGTCCGCTCTGCTGCGTCGTGATGCCCGCGGCCCGCCGGACCGTGCTGCCGCCGCCGTCGCAGCCGACGAGGTAGGAGGCGCGCAGGGTGTGCTCGGCGCCGTGCACCGTGTCGGACAGCCGCGCCGACACCCCCTCCCCGTCGTCCGCCAGGTCCAGCAGGTCCCATCCCTCCCGCAGGTCGATCAGCGGGTGTTCGCGCACCTGCCGGCGCAGGACGTCCTCCAGCAGCGAGCCCTGGAGCCGCTGGTACGGCTCGATCGGCGCCGAGCCGTCGGTGACGTCGGCGAACTTCCGGCGGACCCCCGCCACCGAGGGGTACTCCCAGACCGAGACGGGGGGCTGCGCCGGGTCGGCGATCCAGTGGAAGTCGAACGGCTCGTCGGGCGCGACACCACGCCGGCGGATCTCCTCGGTCACGCCGAGGCGGCGCAGCAGTTCCATGCTGCGGCCGTTGATGAAGTCCATCTTGGGATGCGCCGAGACGGTCGTGGAGCGTTCGACGACGGTGCTGCGCACGCCGTGGTGGGCCAGTTCGAGGGCGAGGGTCGCACCGACCGGTCCGGCACCGACGATCAGGACGGGCGCGCTGTCGGGGAGGGACGGGACGTGGTCAAGCACGGGTGCTCCTGCGGGATCGGCACGGGGAGGGACAAGGGGATGAAGGGGCGGGGCACGGACGCGGGGTCCGGTCCGGCCCCGACCGGACGCGCTACGAGGGCCGGCCCTCCGCCTGCGGCTGCCCGCCGAAGCGGATGAACCGGGTCAGCAGCGCCGCCAGGAGCGCCACCCCGACCGAGCACCACAGTGCGAGCTGGTAGCCGGACACCAGGGCCTCCAGCGGCGCCCGGGTGGCGGACACGGCGTGGGTACGGGAGTCGGCGACCGCGACGAGACAGGCCAGGCCGATAGCTCCGCCCGCCTGGTACGTGGTGGTCGCGAGACCCGAGCCGGCGCCGGCGATCGGGCCGGTGAGCCCCATCGTGCAGACGACGAAGGACGAGACGATGGACACGCCGAGGCCGAAGGACCACAGCACGGCCGGCAGCAGGAAGCCCGTGAGGTAACCGCCGTCGACGTCGATCACCAGCGCCCAGGCGGTGAGCGCCGCGGCCTGGACGAGGACACCGCCCATGAGGACGTTCGGCGGGCCGAACCGCAGCACGCGGGGCGCCACCTGCGTACCGGCCAGCATGGCCAGCGGGATCGGCACGTAGGACAGGCCGGCCTTCGCCGGGCCGTAGCCGAGCACCTGCTGGAGGTAGATCGTGATGATGAAGAAGGTGGAGATCAGCAGCGTACCGACCAGGGTGAAGGCCAGGTTGCCGATGACCAGCGGCCGCATGCGCAGCAGCACCGACGGCAGGACCGGATCGGCCGCCGTGCGCTGGCGGACGACGAACGCCACGAGCAGCACCGCGGCGGCGGCGAACTCGGCCAGTGTCGCGGCCGAGTCCCAGCCCTGGGCGCCACCGCGGGACACGGCCAGGATGAGCACCACCAGTCCGGCGGTGGCGGTGACCGCGCCGATCACGTCGAGCTTGGCGTCCGCCTGCGGGCCGGTCGCCGGCAGCAGCCGCAGGGCGGCCAGCAGGATGCCGATGCCGATCGGCACGTTGATCACGAAGATCCACTCCCAGCCGACCGTGGTGAGCAGTCCGCCGAGCACCAGGCCGACCGGCGCGGCGATGCCGGCCATCCCCATGAACAGGCCGAGCGCCTTGTTGCGCTCCGCCCCCTCCGGGAAGATGTCGGTGATCAGCGCCAGGGCCGCCGGGGTGACCAGGGCCGCGCCCAGGCCCTGCAGCAGCCTGCAGGCCACCAGCTGCCAGTCGTCGGCCGCGAGCGCGCAGCCCAGCGAGGCGAGCGCGAAGAGGGCCACACCGGTGGTGAAGAGCCGCCGCCGGCCGATGACGTCGGCGGCGCGGCCCGCCAGCAGCAGGAAGCCGGCGAAGCCGAGCAGATAGGCGTCGACGACCCAGGCGAGGCCGGTGGTCGAGAACCCGAGGTCGTCGCGGATGGCGGGCAGCGCGATGTTCACCACCGAGGCGTCCATCACCGACATGAACTCGATCAGTGCCAGCACCGAGAACATCGCCCAGGGACTGCGGCCACCGGCCGTTTCCGCCTTCTCTGACGCCGGGGAGTCGGCGTGGCTCACGGCCCCGCTCCGACTCGGCGTGGTGTCGTTGGTCATGAGAGGTGTCCCATTCGTCGTGTCATCGGGGTCGGTTCCGGCGGCGTTCCGCACCGTCTCGCCGCGGTGCCCCGCTCGTCTCGCCGCGACGAGAGCAGCGGCGCGGTGATGCTGCTCCATCGTCAAGCGGCCCCCGGTACGCAGCATCACGTCTTCACGCCATCCTTCGCGGCCCGCGCGGCGGGCGGGCGGCCGCCAACCGGTCTCGGCAGATCGCGTGAAACTGGGATGTCCCCGGAGCCGGGTGGAGGCGATGCTGCGGCGAAAGGCAACGCCGTTTGCTACCGGAACGCACGAAAGGTTCGACCCATGGTCGTCTTCACCTACACCTTGCTCGTCAACGACCCCAGCCTTCCCGAGTACCCGGAGGTCCAGCGCGACGAGCTCTGGGAGAGCCTGGTACACAAGGCGGCCAACCCGGTCTCCTACGTGCCGTCGATCAGCTTCGCCGAGGTGCTGGAGGAGTTCGACGGCGGCTTCGTGCGGCGCATCGCGCTGCGGGGCGACGACTCGGTGCTGCTGCGGGAGCGGATCACCCTGGAGCCGAAGCGGCGCATCGTCTTCACCCAGATCGACAACCCGCTGCTGACCCAGATCACCAACGAGATCGGCGAGGACGAGGAGGGCCGTCTCACCTTCACGTTCACCGCCACCCTGTCCGCGGCGGGCCTGGAGCGGAGCCGGCAGGAGGCCGGTTTCATCGCGGAGAACGACCTGCTCTTCTACGACACGGCCGCCGCGACCGTGAACACCGTCCGCCTCACCGCCGGCCGCGCGGTCGCCACGGCCTGAGTGTTCGTACGTACGGCAATGCCGCGGTCCGGGTCCCCTCACGGGACCCGGACCGCGGCATTTGGCGCGGCCGGTGCGGGAGTCCTACGCGAAGCCGCCGTTGGCGTGGATGGTCTGGCCGGTCAGCCAGCGGCCGTCCTCGCCGGCCAGGAAGGCCACGACGTCCGCGATGTCACCCGGCTGTCCGAGCTTGCGCAGCGGGGTCTGGGCGATCAGGCTGTCGAGGTTGGCCCGTGCCTCGGGGGCGAGCATGTCCGTGTCGGTCGGGCCGGGGGCCACGGCGTTGACGGTGATGCCGCGCTCGCCCAGCGCGTGGGCGAGGGAGCGGGTGAGGACCTCGACGCCCACCTTGGTCGCACCGTAGGCGCCGAGGAAGGCGATGGCCGCCGACGGCAGTCCGGCGGCGAGGTTGATCACGCGGCCGCCGTCCCGCAGGTGCTTGGTGGCCTGCTGGTGGGAGAGGAAGACGCTCTTGAGGTTGGTCGCGACGAGGCGGTCGAAGTCCTCCTCGCTGATGTACTCCACCGGCGCGGCGGCCACGGTCGCGGCGTTGTTGACGACGATGTCGACGCCGCCGAACTCCTTGACCGCGGCCTCGTACAGGGCCGCGACGTCGGCGGCGACCGAGACGTCGCCCTGGACGGTGACGGCCTTGCCGCCGGCCGCGATGACGGCCTTCGCCGTCTCCTGCGCCGCCTCCTCGTTGCTGACGTAGTTGACCACGACGGCGGCGCCCTCGCGGCCGAGGCGCTCGGCCGTCGCACGGCCGATTCCGCGGGAGGCACCCGTGACGATGGCGACCTTGCCGTTGAGACTCATCTGTTTCGACTCCTAGTCAGTGCTGCGTTGACATGCCGGTCTTCCGCCGTACCGCCCGTTCAGGCCGGCAGCGGGATGGACTGGGCGTGACGGAAGATGTTCTTGGGGTCCCACTTGGCCTTGACCTGCTGCAGCCGTGGGAAGTTGACGCCGTAGTAGAGGTTGTGCCAGGGCACGCCCGACGTGTTCCACGCCGGGTTGGATAGGTCGCCGTCGGCGTAGTTGACGAAGCAGCCGTCGGTGATGTCGCCGGACACGGGGACGCCGCCGGTGTCGGCGTACACGTCCCGGTAGAACTCGCGGAGCCAGGCCTCGTGCCAGGCGTCCTGCGACTGGTCCCGCCAGAAGTTCACGTACATCAGCTTCATGACGGAGCTGCGCTGGGACACGGCGGTCGCCGTCGGGGAGACCGTGTTGACCTTGCCGCCGTACGAGCTGATCATCACCAGGGCGCCGGGGTAGGGGTAGTCGGGGCGCGTCAAGTGCTTGTAGAACGCCGCGACATGGGCGTCCGTGAAGGTCTTGCGCATGTACGCCGACTTGCCCTTGAAGCGGTTGGTGGGGTCGCCGCCGCCGGTGAAGCCGGGCCACTCGACCCCGTGCAGCCACGGCACGGTCCTGCGCTCGTCGACGCGGAAGGAGACGCCCGTCCCCTGGTTGACGGCCGCCAGGAAGTTGTCGAGCAGCTGCTCCGCACCGGGCAGGGTCGCGTCGATCTCCGTCGTCAGGGAGAACGAACCGGCCGCCTTGGGCCCGGGCTTCAGCTGGCTGAACAGGCCCGCGTACGGCGAGGACGCGGAGGCGTTGTTCTCGCACCAGGTCCCGTAGTTCTTCAGGATCCGGCCGAAGGACTGCTCCGTGAGGTCGGCCCACGACCAGGAGACGGAGTTGACCAGCAGCGAGGCCGGGGGCTTGGGGAGCAGGCTCTGCGGGGTGCTGCCGGCGGCGTCGGGCGAGCGGAACAGGTAGCGCGTCACCACGCCGAAGTTGCCGCCGCCACCGCCGGTGTGCGCCCACCACAGGTCCCGGTTGGGGTCCGACGCGTCGCGGGTGGCCGTGACCAGCCGGGCCTTGCCGGAGGCGTCCACCACGACCACCTCGACCCCGTACAGGTGGTCGACGATGAGGCCGTGCCGCCTGGAGAGCGCGCCGTAGCCACCGCCCACCACGTGTCCGCCCGCGCCGACCGTCGGGCACGTACCGCCGGGCAGGGTGACGCCCCAGGTCTTGTAGAGGGTCTTGTAGATCTCCACGATCGTGGCGCCGGCCTCCACCGCGAACGCCTGCCGGTAGGAGTCGAAGTACACCCGGTTCATCTGGGACATGTCGACGACGACCTTGATGCCGTCGCTGACCCAGGGCTCGTAGCAGTGGCCGCCGCTGCGTACGGCGATCCGCTTGCCCGCGTTGACGGCCTCCTGCACGGCGGTGACCGCCTGGCTCGGCGAGGTGACCATCCGGACGTAGTCGGGGGTGCCCACCCAGCGCTGGTTGAACCCGCGGACGAGGTCCGCGTACTGCTGATCCGCCGAGGTGACGTCGAAGGGACCGCCCGCCGCCGCGCTCAGCCCCTCCTCCGCCGCCGCCGCGACAGCCGTGCCGGCACCGGTGACGGCGGTCGCCGCCGCCGTGGTCACCAGGAATCTTCGACGTGAAATGCCGCTCATGTACTGCTCCCCCATCAAGTACCGATACGCCCGCCCACGGAGGGCTCGAAACCGCGCTGCGGGATCCCCAGCCTGGTCAGCCGCGCCTCGTCGCGCATCGCGTCTTTACGTGATCCTCGGCCGGTCCGGCCGGAGTGGACGCGGCCCGGCGCCGGGGAGAAGCTCACGCGAACCGGGGATGTCCCGTGAGGCGTACGGGAGGAAGCTGTCCCTACTGCGAGAGCGCCGCGACGCGCGGGCGACGGCGTCCGCCGCGGCGGCCGGCGCACAGGAGGCGAAGACCCATGTCCGTGCTGAGCTGGACGCTGCCGGTCGTAGGAGAGGGCGGCGGGGCCGAACAGGGGCTGGACCCCGAGGAGGTCTGGCAGGGGATGCTGCGCAAGGCGGAGAACCCGGTTCCGTTCATCGCCGGCATCACCGACTGCCGGGTGCTGGAGCGCCATGACGACGGGCTGCTGCGGGAGATCACCGTGGCGGGCCAGGCCAAGGCCCGGGAGCGGGTCGTCTTCCACGACCGCAGGCTCATGGTCTTCCACCAGCTGGACGACCCCTACCTGGCCGAGATCCACAACGAGATCGGGCACGACGAGCAGGGGGCCACCACGTTCACGATCAGGGTGGTGCTCTCGGCGGAGGGCAAGGCGAAGGGCGAGCGGGACGGCTCCTTCGTGGAGTCGACCGCCCAGTACTTCGGCGGGATCGTGCAGCCGATCGTCGACACCATGGTCCGCATACGGGAAGACCTGCGCCCCGGGGCGTGACCGCTCGGGCGGCCACCGCCCCGGGGACTCAGGCGGGGGATCAGGCGCCGGCCGGCTCCTCGCCCGCCTCGTGGACCATCGCCTGCCGCGCGAGCTCCACCCGGCTGGAGACGCCCAGCTTGGCGAAGGCGTGGCGCAGGTGCGTGTCGACGGTGTGCGGCGACAGGAACAGCCGCTCCGCGGCGGCCCGGTTGGTCAGCCCTTCGGCGACCAGGCGCACCACGCGCAGCTCGGCGTCGGTCAGGCTGTCCCAGCCCGTCTGCGCCCGCTGCACCGACTGCCACTTCTTACGGCGTACGCCCAGCGCGCGCAGCGCCCGCTGGACCCGTGCCACGGACCGGGTGGCCCCGCAGTGCGTGAACCGGCCGAGGGCCTCCTCGAACAGGGCGATGGCGTGGGTGCGGCGCCCCGCCCGGGCCTCGGCGTGGGCGGTGTCCTCCAGGGCGATGCCCCGCGCGAGGTGGCGCGGGCTCGTCCGGTACGTCTCCACCGCGGCGTGCAGGGCGGCCACGTCGTCGTTCAGGAGGCCCTCGGCATGGTGCATGGCGGCCGTGAGCGAGACGTTCTTCGGGGTGCTGTCGGCCAGCCGCCGGGCCGCGGCCGCGGCTGCCTCCGCCTCCGGGCGCGCCCCCGCGTCGAGCGCGAACCGCACCAGCCCCGGCGACGCCCAGGCGACCTGGGTCAGCAGCAGCGGGCGCTCCTCCAACTGCTCGTAGACCTCCGACAGGGCGGTCACCGCCGCCTTCGGCTCCCCGGCGGCGTACGCCAGCTGGGCCTGCAGCCAGGCGAGGTCCTCCGCGACGACCCCGCACCCGGAGTCGACCAGCCGGCGCGCGTCCCTGAACATCCCGCGGGCCCGCACCAGTTCGTCGCGGTGGATGGCCACCTGGCCGAGGATCGCGAGCAGCGACGGAACGATGGCGTGTGCGCTGAGCTGCTCGGCCACCGCCTTCCCGGCCAGTGCCTCCGCCTGGGCGTCGTCCAGCTGGCCGGCCATCATCCGCAGCTCGGCCCGGCCGTAGTGCCACAGGGGCAGTGACCAGGCGGAGCCCAGGGTGCGCGCGTCGCCCTCCCCGAGTTCGAAGACGGCATCGGCTTCGCCGAAGCGGTCGGCGGCGACCAGCGCGCGGCCCAGCCACAGCCGCGGGTGCCGGTGACGCGCGTCCCGGCCCGCGTCGTCGGCCAGTTGCACGGCGTCCGAGGCGAGTGACACGGCCTCGTCGATCCTGCCGCGGATGCGCGCGGCGGCGCTGCGGGCCGCGCCCGCGTAGACCGCCGTCTCCGGCTCCCCGAGCACCATCGCCTCGGTCGCGGCGGCCTCCGCGCCGGTCAGGTCGTCGCCGTTGAGCAGGGCGTGCGCCTGGACGGCGAGGAGCTGTCCGCGTACCGAGTCCGGAATCCCGGGGTGGGCCAGGGCCCGGCGGGTGTACTCGACCGCCATCGCGTCCTGGCCGGCGTGCTTGAGCGCGTCGGCCAGCCCGACGTAGACGGCCGCCTCCTGGACGCGGCTGATGTTGCGGTGCAGCGCCACTCCGCCCAGCTCACGTGCCTCGGGGATGCGACCGGACGAAGCCAGCAGGCTCACCGCCCTGGCGATGAGGGAGGGCGCCTTGGGATCGTCGGAAGGCAGGATGTCGAGCGCCTCCAGCATCATGTCCGCGGCCGTGCTGGGGGAGGTGGAGGCCACCTCGTCCGCCGCCTCGCAGAGCACGTCGATGGTGTGCGGGCTGTTCCTGCAGGCCCCCCGGATCAGGTGCAGCGCGGTCTCGGCGCGGGGTCTGCCCGAGGCCTCCAGGACGGCGGCGGCCTCTTCGTGCAGGACCCGCCGCACCGATCCGGTCAGCCCGTCGTAGACCGCCTCCCTGATGAGGTCGTGGCGGAAGGCGAGCGCTGTGCCGTCGTCCACCAGGACGTGTGCCTCCACCGCCTCCTCGACCCGGTCCAGGAGGGCGACACCGCGCTCGC
This sequence comes from Streptomyces sp. NPDC048337, assembly GCF_043201175.1. NCBI lineage: Bacteria > Bacillati > Actinomycetota > Actinomycetes > Kitasatosporales > Streptomycetaceae > Streptomyces > Streptomyces sp. NPDC048337. The sequence goes on along the minus strand of NZ_JBICYR010000013.1, from coordinate 172,569 downwards.
CGAGCAGGCCGGCCGCCTCGCTCAGCAGGAAGGGCCGGCCGAAGACGGAGCCGGCCTCCAGGAGCCGGCGGGTCGGCACGGACAGGTGGCGCAGCTGGTAGTCGACCGCGGACAGGAAGTCGTCGGGCAGCGTGTCGCCCCCGACGACCTCCACCCTGCCGTCGGCGCGGTACAGCCGGCCGCTGTCCTCCAGTGCGTCCAGCAGCTGTCCGAGCAGGAAGGGGTTGCCGCCGCTGCCCGCGGCGAGCCCCGCCAGTACGGAACTGGGCGCCGCGCCGACCGCGTGCGAACAGAACTGGGCGATGGCCTCGCTGCCGAGCGGCTCCAGCGCGATGTGCCGCGCACCGTCCTCGAGGAGCCGGCCGACCACGTCGTACCTCGGTGACCGGTCCGACGGCGAGCGTCGTGCCAGCAGCCACATCACCGAGCAGGCGCGCAGCCTGGGCACCAGGATCTGCAGGGTGAACGCCGTGAGCTCGTCCATCGCCTGGGCGTTGTCCAGGGCGATGAGCAGCGGGCGGGTGCGGGCGTACTCCTCTATGAGGTCGCCGAGCCGGCTCACCAGCCAGAAGCGGTTGGCCTCCTGGCCGCCCAGGCCGCCGAGCGCCGCCATGTCCGCCGAGTCCACGACGGCGGGCGCGCTGTCGCGCAGCGCGGACAATAAGACCGCGAGCGGAGCCACCCGGTCCAGCTCGGTGGCCCGGCCCAGCGCGACCGTCATCCCCAGCCGCCCCGCCTCCCGGGCGGCCTCCTGCAGCAGCCGGCTCTTGCCGATTCCGGGCGGCCCCTCCACGACGAGACACTGGCCGGTTCCCGACGCCGCCGCTCTCAGGGCCTCCCGCAGTCCGGCCAATTCTGTTTCCCGGCCGACGATCGGACCGGCGCTCTCCACAACCATGCTGTGCATCGTTCCCCCGTGGCGATCGCTGGTGATTCGCGCCTGATGCTCCAATCTGGCCCTCTCACCAGCACATTCTTTCGATCTCACGGTAACTGCTGCTGGCTGGTTGTCCATTGGCGTCTCACGCGGGTGGATCTCGTGCGTGGCCGAAAGCACTCCGGTCCGCCGCCCGGATCTCCCGTGATCTCCCGTGCTCCTCATCGGCGGGATCACGTAAACGGGCGATGGCACGCCACGGCCGGTCGACGAAAACTTGCCGTCGACGGGCCAGGGCAAACCGAGTGAGCCGGGACTACGGACCGCTGGGTTCCCGCCCCACACCCGCGAGGAGGGGATGAGTGATGTTCACCAATCTTTCATTCGGCCGGAGGATCCGGCTGAGGCGCCTGTACAGCGACGGCGGCGACCCGCTGCTTGTCGTACCGCTGGACCACCCCATCAGCGACGGGCCGATCCCCATGCGGGACGGTGGACTGGACGCCCTCGTCGGACAGATCGTCGACAACGGCGCCGACGCGGTGGTCCTGCACAAGGGCGGGCTGCGCCACGTCAGCCCGGACCGGTTCGCCAAGAGCTCGCTGATCGTCCACCTGAGCGCGAGCACCATGCACGCCCAGGACCCGGACGCCAAGTACCTGGTGAGCGGGGTCGACGAGGCGCTGCGGCACGGGGCCGACGCGGTCAGCGTGCACGTCAACCTCGGCTCGGCCGAGGAGCGGCAGCAGATCACGGACCTCGGCCGCGTCTCGGACCTCTGCGACCGCTGGAACGTTCCCCTGCTGGCCATGATCTATCCGCGGGGCCCGAAGGTCACCAATCCGCGGGACCCCGCGCTCGTCGCCCACGCCATCACCGTGGCCACCGAACTCGGCGCCGACATCGTCAAGACGCCGTACGTGGGCTCCCCCGACGAGATGGCGGACGTCGTCAAGAACGCGGCCATCCCGGTCATCGTGGCCGGAGGCCCGCGCAGGACCGCGGTGCCCGACGTGCTGGCCTACGTGGACGAGGCGCTGCGCGGCGGCGTCAGCGGTTTCGCGATGGGGCGCAACGTCTTCGAGTCCGCCGACCCCGGCGCGATGACGCGGCAGATCGCGCAGCGCCTGCGCCAGTTCCGCGGCCACGGCATCGGCGAGCGTCACGCCGCGCAGACGCCGCGCCCGGAGGAACTCCGCACCCTTGTCGGCTGAGCCGCACCGCCGGCCGCCCTTTCGCCTTCACACCATTCACATCCATACAGGAGTACCGAAATGAAGATCAGCTGGCTGGACATCCGAGGTCTCGGCGAGGCCAAGGAGGCGACCCTTCAGGAGGCGCTGCACTACCGCGTCGAGGGCATCGTCGCGGACGACGCGGCCGATCTGGCGGACCTGCCGCCCACCATCACCAAGATCCTCTTCCCGCAGGGCAAGGACCTGCCGGAGGACTTCGGGGACGCGACGGTGGTCGTCGTCGAGCCCGCCCGGCACGGTGTGACCCCGGCCGAACTGGCCATCAAGCACCCCGGGGTGGAGTTCGGCCGTTTCGTGGAGATCATCGACGCGCCGACCCTGGAGGACGCGTGCGAGTCGGCGCGCACCGAGCGGTGGAGCCTGCTGCTCTTCCGCGACCCCACCAAGATCCCGCTGGAGATCGTCATCGCCGCGGCCGCCCGCTCGACCGGCAGCATGGTGACCGTCGCCCACGACGTCGAGGAAGCCGAGATCATCTTCGGTGTCCTGGAGCACGGCTCGGACGGCGTGATGATGGCGCCCAAGGCGGTCGGCGACGCGGCCAAGCTGAAGGCGGCGGCCCAGTCCGACGTGCCGGACCTCAACCTGACCGAGCTGGAGATCGTGGAGACCTCCCACATCGGCATGGGCGAGCGGGCGTGCGTGGACACCTGCACGTACCTCCGCGAGGACGAGGGCATCATGGTCGGCTCGCACTCCAAGGGCATGATCCTGTGCGTCAGCGAGACGCACCCGCTGCCCTACATGCCGACCCGCCCGTTCCGGGTGAACGCCGGCGCCATCCACTCGTACACGCTGTCCAAGGACGAGCGCACCAGCTACCTCAGCGAGCTCAAGTCGGGCAGCAAGGTGATGGCCGTCGACATCAAGGGCAGCACCCGGATGGTCACCGTCGGCCGGGTGAAGATCGAGTCCCGTCCGCTCATCTCCATCGACGCGGTCGCGCCGAACGGCCAGCGGGTCAACCTCATCCTCCAGGACGACTGGCACGTGCGGGTGCTCGGCCCCGGCGGCGTCGTGCTCAACAGCACCGAGCTCAAGCCCGGTGACAAGGTGCTCGGCTACCTGCCGACCGAGGACCGTCACGTCGGCTACCCGATCGACGAATTCTGCCTCGAGAAGTGAGTCCGCACATGTCGGTGGCGGAGGCCGCCCGGCCGGTGCTGGACTTCCATGTGCGGCTCGCCCCGGTGCCCCAGGCGCCAGGGCGGCTGCTCGCCACCATGGACGAGTGCGGCATCGGCCGTGCGGTGGTCTGCGCGGGCGGCACCATGCCGCTCGCGCAGCTCTCCCGCTTCCTGGTGGAGGGCGGGAACATCGAATCCGACGCGGACAACGACGCGGTGCTGCGGGCCTGCGCCGCGTCGGACGGCCGGCTGATCCCGTTCTTCTTCGCCAACCCGCACCGGGACCCGGAGCACTACCGGCGCGCCGCGGCGGACTTCCGCGGCATGGAGATCTCCCCGGCCGTGCACGGAATCGGGCTGGACGACCCGCGCACCGCCGGCCTCGTCGACGTGGCCCGGGAGGTCGGGCACAGCGTCTACACCGTCTGCCTGGAACGCTCCGGCAGCCGGGTCGCCGACCTCGTGTCCCTGGCCACCCGCTATCCCGAGGTCACCTTCGTCCTCGGGCACGCGGGCATCGGGAACATCGACCTGTACGCGGTCGAGCTGATCGCCCCGCTGCGGAACGTGCTGCTGGAGACGTCGGGCGGCTACACCATCGTGGCCCGCACCGCCGTCGACCAACTCGGCGCGGACCGGCTGCTCTTCGGCTCCGAGGCCCCGCTGCAGCACCCCGAGGTGGAACTGACCAAGCTCCGCCGGCTGGGGCTCGACGACGACGCATGGCAGAAGATCGCGTGGCGCAACGCCTGCCGACTTCTCGGACTGGAGGAAACCCGGTGACGACGACCGACAGGCTGCCCGGCATCGGCGACTGGTCCACGTACGAGGAACTGGCGGCGCTGCAGCAGGCGCTGCTGCCCGGGATCCTCGAGCGGGCCGCCAAGTCGCCCTTCTACCAGGGCCGGACGGGTACCGACGCGATACCCGGCGACGCGGCCGACTTCGGCCGGCTCCCCACCACCACCAAGTCCGACCTCCGCGACAACTACCCGTTCGGCATGCTGGCGGTGCCCAGGAGCGAACTGGCGACCTACCACGAGTCCAGCGGCTCCACCGGTCAGCCCACGCCCTCCTACTACACCGAGGAGGACTGGGTCGACCTCGCCGAACGCTTCGCCCGCAAGTGGGTCGGCATGGACGCCTCCGACACGCTGCTGGTCCGCACCCCGTACGCCATGCTGCTCACCGGACACCTGGCGCACGCGGCGGGGCGGCTGAACGGCGCGACCGTGGTCCCGGGCGACAACCGCTCGCTGGCCATGCCGTATTCACGGGTGGTCAGGGCCCTGCACGACCTCGACGTGTCGCTGACCTGGTCGATGCCCACGGAGTGCCTGCTGTGGGCCGCCGCGGCCAAGGCCGCGGGGCTCCGGCCCGACCGGGACTTCCCGGCGCTGCGCGCGCTGTTCGTGGGCGGCGAGCCGCTGAGCCCGGCCCGGCGGGCCAGGATCAGCAGGCTGTGGGGCGTGCCGGTGGTGGAGGAGTACGGCTCCACCGAGACCGGAAGCCTGGCCGGCGAGTGCACGCACGGCCGCCTGCACCTGTGGGCCGACCGCGTCCTGTTCGAGGTACGCGACCCGGACACCGGGGAGATCGGCCGGGAGGGCGTGGGGCAGCTGGTCGTCACACCGCTCCACCGGGCGGCCATGCCGCTGCTGCGCTACAACCTGGAGGACTCGGTCGAGGTCTCGTACGACCCCTGTCCGTGCGGCTGGGTGCTGCCCACCGTCACCGTCCTCGGACGGGCCGTCTACGGGCACCGGATCGGCGACACCCTGATCACCCAGCACCGGCTGGAGGACCTCGTCTACAACCTCCCCTTCGAGTACGGAGTGCTGTTCTGGCGCGCGCAGACCGCCTCCGACCACCTGCGGGTCGAGATCGAGGTGGCGGCGGAACACCGGACCGCGGCGTGCGCCGAACTGGCGGACACGGTGCGGCGGGAACTGGGCGTCGAATGCCGGGTCGAGGGGATCGCCCCGGGCAGCCTGGTCCCGCGGGACGTGCTGACCGGCATGCCCGACGTCGTCAAACCCCGCAGTCTGTTCGGCCCGGACGAGGACTGGAACAAGGCCATCCTCTACTACTGAGACCGCCCGTCGAGAGTTGTAATCATGAGCCAGAATCACACGCCTTCCCCGGGGAAGCGTGGCGGCGCCCGCATAGCGGTCGTGGGCGCCGGCATCGCCGGCCTCACCGTGGCACTGTCCCTCAGCCGTGCCGGCATCCGCTGCGAGGTCTTCGAACAGACGAAGAACCTGCGTGAGGTGGGGGCCGGTGTGCAGCTCGCACCCAACGCCACCCGCCTCCTGCACCGGCTGGGTCTCGCCCCGCGGCTGAGTCCGGTGGCGGTGCGCCCCTCCGCCGTGGAGATGCGCAGCTGGGACGACAGCCGGCTGCTCGGCCGCACCGAGCTGGGCGACGCCTGCGAGGAGCTCTACGGGGCGCCGTACTACACGGTGCACCGCGCCGATCTGCACCAGGCGCTGCTGTCGAGCATCGATGACAACATCCTCCACATCGGGCGTCGTTGTGTGGGCGTCGAGGAGCTGCCGGAGGGGGCGCGGCTCCTCTTCGAGGACGGCTCCACGTACGAGGCCGACGTGGTGATCGGCGCCGACGGCATCCACTCGGTCGTGCGCGACGCCCTCGCCATGGACGAACCCAGGTTCTCCGGGCAGTCCATCTACCGCGGACTGGTGCCGGGCGAGCAGCTGCCCTTCCTCCTGGAGGACCCGAAGGTCCGGCTGTGGTTCGGTCCGGAACAGCACTGTGTCTGCTACCCGGTGAGCGCCGGCCGGTGGATCAGTGTCGGGGCCACGGCCCCGGCCGGCGACTGGTCGGTCGAGTCGTGGACGGCCGAAGGCCGCGTAGAGGACCTCGTGGAGACCTACCAGGGGTGGAACGAGGAGGTGCTCAGCGTCCTCAAGGCCCTCGGCTCCGTGGGCCGCTGGGCCCTGCACGACCGCGACCCGCTCACCCGCTGGTCCACTCGCCGGATCGCGGTCGTCGGGGACGCGGCCCATCCCATGCTCCCCTTCCAGGCGCAGGGGGCCAACCAGGCGATCGAGGACGCCGTCGTGCTCACCGCCTGCCTGCAGGGCGTCCGACCGGACGACATCCCCGCGGCGCTCGTCCGTTACGAGCAGGTGCGCCGACCGCGTACCGACGAGCTCCAGCGGCTGTCCCGGGCGAACTCCCGGACCTTTCACCTCTCCGACGGGGAAGGGCAGCGCGAACGCGACCTGGCCCTGGCCGGCACCCAGAACCTGCGCAAGCAGGACTGGTTGTACGGCTACGACGCCGAGGCGGCACTCCGGGGGCAGTAGCGTGCCGGACGGACGACGCGACGGCGCCGCGGCCCACAGGCCGCGGCGCCGTCGCGCCGTCGCGTCCTCGGTCGTCACACGAGGACGTCCGCACCGAGCCCGAACTCCGCGTGCAGCAGCCGCAGGGCCCGCACGTGTTCGTGCCTGGGCACGATCACCGAGACGCGCAGCTGGGAGCCGGCGATCCAGCTGGTGCCGATCCCCGCCCCGGAGAGCACCGTCGTCAGGCGGGCCAGGTACTCCGGACGGTTCAGCAGCCCCATGCCGATCAGCGACACCTTGGCGACCTCGGTGTCCACCGAGATGCCGCCGTCGAAGGGGGCCACGGCGGACTCCAGCGGCTCCTCGATCCGGGCGACATCACTGTGGCGCACGGTGAAGCCCATCCGGAACTCCTCCTCCTGCGGGCCGGAGCGGGCCACGAGATCGGCCGGCACCGCGTTCCCGGCGAGAAGGGCCAGGATCTCGGACGCCGGGTCGCTCCGGCCCTTGCAGTGCACGAGGATCCGCGCGACATCCGTGTCCGACGTGATGGCGCTGATCGCGCTCCCGGTCTCCAGCGGACTCATGTCGCCCCCGCCAACCACGGTTCCCTCCCGGTCGACCAATGAGCTTCTGACGTGCAGTTCGACGCCCTTGGCCGCGGCCAGCTCCGCCGACCTGGAGTGCAGGACCTTCGCTCCCGAGAAGGCCATCTCCACCATGACGTCCGCGGCCACGCGCGGGATCTTCCGGGCCGACTCGACCAGCCGCGGGTCGGCCGTGTACACGCCGTCCACGTCCGTGTAGATCTCACAGCTCCCGGCATCGAGGGCCGCCGCGAGGGCGACGGCCGTGGTGTCGGATCCGCCACGGCCCAGGGTGACCACGTCACCGGCGTCGTTGAGCCCTTGGAAGCCTCCGACGACGACCACCAGCTCCTCGTCGAGACAACGCCTGACGCGCGCCGTGTCGATCGAGTCGATCACACCTTCCCCGTGCCGGCCGACCACCCGGATGCCGGCCTGCGCCCCGGTGAGCGAGACGGCCGGTACGCCCAGCCGCTCCAGCGCCAGAGCGAGCAGTGCCGCGGAGGCGTACTCGCCCGTGGCCAGCAGCTGGTCGATCTCCCGGGGCGCGCGCCGTGCCGCGTGCCGCCCGCCGACCTCCTCGACCAGGTCCAGCAGCTCGTCCGTGGTGTCCCCGCGGGCCGACACCACGACCACGGTGCGCCGGCCGGCGCGGTGGCTCGCCGCCACCCGCTCGGACACCCTGCGCAGTCTTTCCGTCTGGGAGAGCGAGCTCCCCCCGTACTTCTGTACCAAGATGTCCAAGGCTGGCTCATCCCCCGCTCGGTAGCGTGCTCCGGTCAGTGGGGAGCCTGCCTTGCGGCGAGAGGGCGAGACATCACCCGTTCGCGGGATGGCGACGGGTGAACGCGCCACGCGGCTGGGTCAGCTCGCGGCCGTCCCGATGAGGTCGCCGATCCGGGCTTCGTCGGCGGGCGTCTCGTCGTTCGGGGGCCGCGCGTCCTCGTCTCGTGCTTCGAGGTCTTTCCGGCGCTGCGCGGCGGCCAGCGCCTGTCCCCATGCGGGACGACACATCGGGGGACTCCTCTCAGCGGAGCTCTTGGATGCGGATCAGGTTGCCCGCGGGATCGCGGAACGCGCAGTCGCGGACGCCGTACGGCTGCTCCGTCGGCTCCTGGACGACCTCGGCGTCGGCGGCCCGCACCTTCTCGAAGGTGTCGTCGAGGTCGCGCGTGGCCAGCAGGATCCAGCCGTAGGTGCCCTTGGCCATCATTTCGAGGATGGTGCGGCGCTCGTCCTCGGTGATGCCGGGGTCGGCGGCCGGGGGCGCGAGCAGGATCGACGTGTCCGGCCGGCCGACGGGGCCGACGGTGATCCAGCGCATCGCGCCCTGTCCTACGTCGCTGCGGACCTCGAAGCCGAGGATGTCGCGGTAGAAGGCCAGGGAGGCCTCCGGGTCGGTGTGCGGGAGGGAGGTGGTGTGAATGCCGATGTCCATGTCCGTCACGCTAACCGCGGTTCGGCCGCCGCCGCTTCTCGAAACGTGATCCCTGCGTGGCATCATCGCGTCCACGTGAAAGGGGAGGGCCTTCATGGAACTTGGCCTCTACGTCGCCGTACCCGTGGGTGCGGTGGCGGTGCTGCTCGCCGTCTCCGGGGCCGCGACGCTCAGCCGGGGCTGGATGCCGCCCTGGCAGCGCCGGCACATCGTCCGGCCGAAGCTGTTCGGCTGGGCGCAGCTGCTGATCGCCGCGGGACTCGGCGTCCAGCTGGTCGGCCTCCTGGCCGTCGACCCCTCCTACCGCCCGGTCGTCACCATGCCGGGCACGGTCGTCCTCCTGCTCGCCATGGCCCTGACCGCCCTGGCCCAACGTCCGCCGCGGCCGAGCCGCTGAAGCGGACCGCCCCGGCCCGGCGGAGCGCTACGGCCTGATGATCCGCACCTGGTAGCTGCCGTTGCGCAGTTCACCCACCACCGAGATGCTGATGCCCGCCTTCTCGTCGGTGAACTTCTCGCCCGGCCGGAACGGCGCGTCCGAAAGTTCCGCGTGCACATTGGGCCGCCTCGTACAGCCGCCGCTCGCACCCGCGCTGTCCGACACCGTCACCGGTCCGCGCCCCGTGTCCACGTCCGAGTCCACCTTGTAGATGAGGACGCCCGGCTTGCAGACGGCCTCGTCGTTCCCGGCCCGCGTCCGCACCTCCACCGCGTACCCGGCGCTCTCCGACAGCGGTACGAAGGCCAGCTTCGTGCCGCCCGCCACCGCCAGCGGCGACAGCACGTGGTCGCTGGCGCCCGACTTCGACGCGCAGCTGATCTGCGCCCCGTCCAGCCAGCCCAGCTTCCACTTGTGCCAGCCCAGCAGGTCGTTGTTGGCGCCCCAGTCCTCGCTCATGATGTCCCAGTGCCCGACCGTGCCCCCGCCGTCGGAGGTGTACAGGTCCGGCAGGCCGAAGACGTGCCCGTTCTCGTGGGGGAGCACCCGGTAGCCGGTCTCCCGGTAGGTGCCCGAGCCGTCGTCCTGGCGGCTGTAGACGAAGGAGGTGTTGGCGAGCGGCACCCCGTCGGCCACCGGCGCCTCGCCGTTGCCCGAGAAGGTCACGGACAGGACCGCGTCCAGGGCGGACGGGCCGGCGTTCGGGGTCACCAGGATGTTGATCAGGTCGTACTTGCTGAAGTCCACCTCGTCGTCGGCGGCTTTCGCGATGTGCTCGACGAGCTGCCGGTAGCCCGGCTCGTACGCGGACCCGCGCTCGATCCCGTACGCCGCGAACGGCATCGGCATGCGCAGCCAGGTCCTTATCGGCGCCTCGGCCCGGTAGCTGAGCCGGCCGTAGGAGCTGGTGCGGAACCACTCGGAGGTCTTGGGGAAGAACTCCGCCAGCCGGTCGAGCGCCGTGCCCTCGCCCTTGGCGTCGGGGAAGTCGATCATCAGGTTCAGGGCCCGGACCTCGCCGGTCGACCGGGAGTACCCGGGCGGGGTGGGCAGGCCCTCGGACATCTGCACGCCCATCGTGCCGGCGATCCGGCACGGCGCGAGAGCGGATTCGGCGGTCGTGGCCACGGGCCCGGCCGCCGAGCGGGTGCCGCCCGACATCCCCGTGCTCGCGGTCGCGGTGACGCCGATGGCCAGCGCGGTCAGGCCGATGTACGCGCTGGTGCGGCGTGATGTGCGTATCCGGTGGCGGGTCTGCGGCATGGAGATCGCCTTCGGGTCCGCGGCAGCCGGCCCTGTCCGGTCTGCGCTCCGTTCGATCACCCTCCGACGGCTGCGACACGCCCGCGCGTCGGGAGAGGCCGAACGTGCATCCTCTTGTGACTCAGGTCACACGGGCGAGTGAAATAACCGGGGATCCGTTCCCCGTTTGTACGTGAGTCCCACGAAGTGGGGACCGGCTCCCCGTTTGGCGGGGTCGCACCCCTCGCCCATCTCGTCACCGCGTCAGGAAGGCCCCGCAATGAAGCGCCCCACCGCCACCGCCCCGACGGCCCTCCCCGTCCCGGACGCGGCCGTGGACCTGGCGCGGCCGGCCGGCTCCAAGGCGGTCCCCCGCCCCCGCGCCGACGCCGTCCGCAACCGCGAGCGGATCCTGGCCGCCGCCCGCGAGATGCTCGTCGAGTTCGGCTCCGGGGCCCCCTTCGACGAGATCGCCCGCCGGGCGGGCATCGGCAATGCCACCCTCTACCGGCACTTCCCCGACCGCCCCACCCTCATCCGCGAGGTCGTCCTCTTCGTCATGGGCAGGGTCGCTTCCCTGGCCGAGGCCTCCCTCGCCGAGGAACCGGACGCCTTCGCGGCGCTGTGCCGCTTCGCGCACACCGCCGCCGACGAGCGGGTCGGCGCCCTGTGCCCCATGCTCGCCGACGACTTCGACCGCGACCACCCAGAACTCCTCGCGGCACGCACCGCGTTGGAAGGGGCCGTCGAGACCCTGCTGGCCGCCGGCCAGGAGGCCGGGCTGGTCCGTACGGACATCGGCGCCGGCGACCTGACGCTCGCCATGGCCCAGCTCAGCCGCCCCCTCCCCGGCAGCGCCTGCCTCGACGCGGACCGCTTCGCCCACCGCCATCTCCAGCTGTTCCTCGACGGGTTGCGGGCCCCGGCCCGCTCCGAGCTGTCCGGTTCGGCCGCCACGCTGGACGACCTGAGGCAGAAAACCATGTGACGCACCCAAGCCTCCCGAACTAGCCTTTTTCAGTCATTCCGCACAGTGAAGTGGGTACCCCCATGCCGAAAACAGCCGCGACACCCCCGCAGGCTGCCGACCCCAGCCGCTGGAAGGCACTCGTCTTCATAGCCCTGGCCCAGCTGATGGTCGTCCTCGACGCGACCATCGTGAACATCGCCCTCCCCTCCGCCCAGACCGACCTCGGCATCTCCGACGGCAACCGCCAGTGGGTCATCACCGCGTACGCGCTGGCCTTCGGCGGACTGCTCCTCTTCGGCGGCCGCATCGCCGACAAGTGGGGCCGTAAGAACGCCTTCATCGTCGGCCTGACCGGCTTCGCCCTGGCCTCCGCGCTGGGCGGCGCCGCCAACGGCGAGGCCATGATGCTGGGCGCCCGCGCCCTCCAGGGCGCCTTCGGCGCGCTGCTCGCGCCGGCGGCCCTCTCCCTGCTCGCCGTCATGTTCACCGACGCCAAGGAGCGCGCCAAGGCCTTCGGCATCTACGGTGCGATCGCGGGCGGCGGCGGCGCCGTCGGCCTGATCCTCGGCGGCTTCCTCACCGAGTACCTCAACTGGCGCTGGACCTTCTTCGTCAACATCCCCTTCGCGATCATCGCGGCCGTGGGCGCCTGGCTCGTCATCCGCGAGCCCGCCGGCTCCCGCAACCGCGCGCCGCTGGACATCCCCGGCGTGGTCCTGTCCACGCTCGGTCTCGTCTCGCTGGTGTACGGGTTCACGCGCGCCGAGTCGGCCGGCTGGTCGGACGGCGTGACCGTCTCGATGTTCGTCGTCGCAGGGGTCCTGCTGCTGGGCTTCGTGCTCACCGAGTCCCGGGTCAAGTCCCCGCTGCTGCCCCTGCGCGTCCTGCTGGAGCGCAACCGCGGCGGTGTCTACCTCTCGCTCGGCCTGGCCGTCATCGCGATGTTCGGCCTGTTCCTCTTCCTCACCTACTACCTCCAGGTCGTGAAGGGCTTCTCGCCCGTCAAGACCGGCTTCGCCTTCCTGCCGATGATCGCGGGCATGATCACGGGCTCCACCCAGATCGGCGCCCGCCTGATGACCCGGGTGCCGCCCCGCCTGCTGATGGGCCCGGGCTTCCTGACCGCCGCCACCGGCATGCTGCTGCTGACCCAGCTGGAGGTCGGGTCCTCGTACCCGGCGCTGATCCTGCCCGCGCAGCTGCTGCTCGGCCTCGGCATGGGTACGGCGTTCATGCCGGCGATGTCCCTGGCCACGCACGGGGTGAACCCGGCCGACGCCGGTGTGGCCTCCGCCATGGTCAACACCTCGCAGCAGGTCGGCGGCGCCATCGGCACCGCGCTGCTGAACACCATCGCCGCCTCGGCGACCACCGCGTACCTGACCGACCACGCGGCCGAGGCCGCCGGCGGCGGTGCGGCGGCCAGGCTGGTGCAGGCGCAGGCCATGGTCGAGGGCTACTCCACCGCCATCTGGTGGGCCGTCGGCATCCTGCTCACGAGCGCGACCATCGCGCTGACCCTGATCAACACCGGCCGGCCGGGCGCGGGCGGCCCGGTGGCCTCCGGCTCGGGCTCCGGCTCCGGTGTCGGCAAGGACGCCGAGGTCAAGGTCCCGGTGATCGCCCACTGACGGGGGCGCCCGTACGGGAATGACTGAAGACCCCGCTTGGTTCAAATTTGAACCAAGCGGGGTTAGTCTTTTCGTGCGGCCCCGCACCGACGACCGAGGAGCCCCCCATGACCACCCGAATGCCGGCGCTCTACCTCAGCCACGGAGCCCCGCCGCTCGCGGACGACCCGATCTGGCCGGGCGAACTGGCCGCCTGGTCCGCGAAGCTCCCGCGCCCGACCGCGATCCTGATGGTCTCCGCCCACTGGGAGGAGGCCCCGCTCGCCCTCGGCGCCACCGAACAGGTCCCGCTCGTCTACGACTTCTGGGGCTTCCCCGAGCACTACTACCAGGTCCGCTACGAGGCCCCCGGCGCCCCGCGGCTCGCCGCCTCGGTCCGCAAACTCCTCCAGGCCCCCGGCACCCCGGTCCAGGACATCCCGGACCGCGGCCTCGACCACGGCGCGTACGTCCCCCTCGTCGAGATGTACCCGGAGGCCGACATACCGGTCCTCCAGATCTCCATGCCCACGCTGGACCCGCGCCGCCTGATGGACATCGGCCGCAAGCTGGCGCCCCTGCGCGACGAGGGGGTCCTGATCGTCGGCAGCGGCTTCTTCACCCACAACCTCGCCGCCCTGCGGCACACGGGCGTGCCCGCCTGGTCGGCGGAGTTCGACGCCTGGGGCCACGAGGCCCTGGCCGCCGGCGACCTCGACTCCCTGCTCGACTTCGAGGTCAAGTCCCCGTCGGGCCGCCTGGCCCACCCCCGCACGGAACACTTCGCCCCCCTCTTCGTCACCCTCGGCGCGGCGGAAGCCGCCGGCGACCTCACCGCCCGCCGCGACACGATCGAAGGCTTCTGGGGCGGCCTCTCGAAGCGCTCCCTCCAGTTCGGCTAACCCATGCGTGCGGGCCCGGTGATGTCCTCGCCGATGGTGAACCCTTTGGCAGGCCCTTCGGGGATGGTGGCCGTGGTGCCGTAGGCCACCCGGTCCTCGTCGTCATAGACGGCCCTGTCCGGGTCCGGGGCGGTCAGCACGGTCACGACTCCGCGCTCGTCGTAGTCGTCGATCAGGACGTATACGGGGATCCCGGCACGGGCGTAGGCCCGCCGCTTGCGGGTCCGGTCGCGCGTGATGTTGTCGCTGCCGGGGGAGACGACCTCAACGATCAGCTGGACGGCCGAGGCCTTGACGCCGATCCCGTCTTCGGTGCCGTGCTGCTCCAGGTCCTCGGGCGCGACGAGGACGTCGGGGATCCAGGCTTTTCGAGCGTGGACGACGTTCATGTCCTGGAGCGCCGCGAACTCGCTCCGGTCCAGGAATTTGTCCAAGGAGCGGCGCAGGCGATTGGTGATCTGGCCGTGTGACAAGCGACCCGTGGGTGACACCTCGATGAATCCCTCGACGATCTCGGCGTGGTAGCCCTCGGGGAGTTCCATGGCTTTCCATGCCTGCCACAGGACGTCGTCCAGGTCCGACGGGGGAGTCGCGACCTTCGGCATTACGGCCTCCAGCGTCTCGTGGGCGAGAGCGGTCATGTGCAGCACCTCCTCTAAGTGTGGGCGTCGCCGACCGGGCGGCACAAGCGACCCTCTGACGCTAGGCAGGTGCGGTCACGTGCCGCAGGGATATGCCAGACCCTCACCCGGACGGGTGGCCGCCCAGCCGTTTCTCGTACCAGCGCACGTCCCAGTAGCGGCCGAACTTCCAGCCCGCCTCCGTGAACTCTCCGATCCGGCGGAAGCCGAAGCGCTCGTGCAGGCGGACCGAGGCCTCGTTCGGGAGGGCGATCCCGGCGAAGGCGCGGTGGACCGACTCCTCGGCCAGCGCAGTGAAGAGGGCGTCGTAGAGCACGGTCCCGATACCCCGGCCCACCGCGTGCGGGGCGAGGTAGACGCTCACCTCGACCGAGCTCGCGTAGGCCGGTTTCGGGCGGAATGCGCTGCTTGTCGTGTATCCAGCGATTCGCTGGCCGGTCCAGGCAACCAGAAGGCGGTGGGGGCCGTCTTCAGGGTGGGAGTGCAGCCACGGGCGGCGCTGTTCCGGGGTGTAGACGGCCGTGTCGAATGTGACGGCGGTCTCACGGACGTAGTGGTTGTACACGTCGGTGAGGGCCGGAAGGTCGGCCTCCGTGCCGGGCCTGACCTGCACCTCTTCGGGTTCCGTCGGCATCGTGTCCCCTCTTGTGGCGGGGCAGGATACTGCAAGATCTCGAAAAAGAGGGAGCAACGTGGGAATTCTGTCCTGATTCCAGTCGTTGTTTCCTTCGGATGCGGGCACTCGGGAGAGTGTCCGGGGACGCCCCACCGCACCATCGGTGGCGTCCGGCAGCCGCACCGCGACCGAAAACATCGCAAGGGAGCACGCATGGCAACCCGCGCCGTCGCCCGTCGTCAGTCCACGAGCAGCGCCCGCGCTGCGGGCGGGGAGATCGCAGACCGAGACCTGGTCGGCATGTACCTGGACGAGATCGCGCGCACCCCGCTGCTCGACGCCGCGAAGGAAGTGGAGCTCTCCCAGATCATCGAGGCGGGCGTCTACGCCCAGCAGATCCTCGACGGGGAGGTGGAGCGGTCCGGCAAGACCCCCTCCCACGCGGAGCTGGAGGCGCTGGCCGCCGAAGGCGAGCGCGCCAAGGAAGTCTTCATCCGCTCCAACCTCCGCCTCGTGGTGGCCGTCGCCCGACGCTACCCGCGCAGCGGGCTGCCCCTCCTCGACCTGATCCAGGAGGGCAACGCCGGCCTGGTCCGCGCGGTCGAGAAGTTCGACTACACCAAGGGCTTCAAGTTCTCCACGTACGCGACGTGGTGGATCCGCCAGGCGATCACCCGCTCCATCGCGGACCAGTCCCGCACCATCCGCCTCCCCGTCCACCTGGTCGAGGAGCTCGGCCGGATCCGCCGCGTCCAGCGCGAGTTCAACCGCGAGAACGGCCGCGACCCGGAGCACGCCGAGATCGCCGCCGAGCTGGACACCACGGAGAAGCGGGTGGGCGACGTACTGGACTGGGCGCGCGACCCGGTCAGCCTGAACATGTCGGTGGACGACGACGGCGACACGCAGTTCGGCGACCTCCTGGAGGACACCTCCGCGATCTCCCCGGAGCAGTCGGTCCTCTCCCTGCTGCGCAGCGAGGAGCTGGAGGACCTGCTCGGGAAGCTCGACCAGCGCACGGCGTCGATCATCAAGATGCGGTACGGGATCGACGACGGCCGCGAGCGGACCCTGACGGAGGTCGGCAAGCAGCACGGGCTGACGCGGGAGCGGATCCGGCAGATCGAGAAGCACGCGCTCCTGGAACTGAAGCGGATGGCCCGCGACACGGGCTTCGACGCCGTGGCCTAGCGCGGCCGGCAACCTCCCCCGGGCCCAGCCCCCGGCCCCCCAGACGAGCCCCGGTGCCTATCCCCCCCCAGGCGCCGGGGCTCCCCCCTACCCCGAACGCGGCCCCGCCGGGCCGCGGCCCGGGCGGTCAGGCCGCCGTCAGGCGGGAGCCGAGGGCGTGGGCCGCCGCCGCGAGGGCGGGTGGGGCGTGGACCGTGAAGGGGTGGCCCGACAGGGCGAGGCGGGCCGCCAGCCACTCCGGGGCGTCCCCGGTCTCGAAGCGGACCAGGGCGCCGCCACCCGGCCCCAGCCCCGCACCCGCACTCGGCCCCGCACCCGCACCCGCATCCGGCCCCGGAACCACAGCGTCCCGCAGCCACGCCGGCAGTTCCCCCGGCTCCGCCGCGAAGCTCACCTCCACCGCGTACGTTTCCGCGCCCCGCAGCCCCCGCCGCACGAACGCGACCGGATCCATCGGCAGCTCCCGCGGAGCGAACCGCGCCCCCGTCGCGAACGCCTCGCCCACCCGGTCCACCCGGAAGGTCCGCCAGTCCTCCCGTTCCAGGTCGTAGGCCACCAGGTACCACCGGCTCCCCGTGCTCACCAGCCGGTACGGCTCCACCAGCCGCCGCGACCGCACCCCGTCCCGCGCCCGGTAGGCGAACCGCAGCCGCTCCGGCCCCGCCACCGCCGACGCCATCGTCGTCAGCGTCCGCGGATCCACGCTCGCCCCGTCCCCCCGCGTCAGCGCGCTCGTCGCCGACTGCAGCGCGCTCACCCGGTGCCGCAGCCGCGACGGAAGCACCTGCTCCAGCTTGGCCAGGGCCCGTACGGAGGCCTCCTCGACCCCCTCGACCGCGTGCCCGGCACCCGCCCGCAGCCCCACCGCGATCGCCACCGCCTCCTCGTCGTCCAGCAGCAGCGGCGGCATCGCCGCCCCCGCCACCAGCCGGTATCCGCCCTCCGCGCCCAGCGTGGACTCCACCGGGTACCCGAGGTCCCGCAGCCGTTCGATGTCCCGTCTGATGGTCCGCGAACTCACCCTCAGCCGCTCCGCCAGCTCGCTCCCGGGCCATTCGCGCGGGGTCTGGAGGAGGGACAGCAGGGACAGGAGCCGTGCCGGGGTGTCTGTCATGTGACCCAGGTTGCCAGCGAAATAGGACACCTACTGACCTACATCCCGTCTAGGTTTCTCTCCATGAGCACCGAGACGTCCAAGACATCGCCCGAAAGAGAGAACGGGCCCGTACGAGAAGAACCGGCGGCGCCGACACCGCCGGCCGACCGCCGCCGCTGGCTGGCGCTCGCCATCGTGATGACCGCGGCCTTCATGGACCTGGTCGACGTCACGATCGTCAACATCGCGATACCCAGCATGCGGGAGAACTTCGGCGCGTCCACCAGCGCGGTCCAGTGGATCACCGCCGGCTACGCCCTCGCCTTCGCCGCCGGCCTCATCACGGGCGGTCGTCTCGGTGACATCTACGGCCGCAAGCGCCTCTTCCTCGTCGGCGTCGCCGGCTTCACCGCCGCCTCGCTGCTCTGCGGCATCGCGGCCAACCCCTCCATGCTCGTCGCCTCCCGCATCCTCCAGGGCGGTATGGCGGCCATGATGGTCCCGCAGGTGCTGGCGATCATTCACGTGACCTTCCCGCCGCACGAGAAGGGCAAGGTCTTCGGCATGTTCGGCGCGATCGTCGGCCTCGGCGCCGTCTCCGGCCCGATGCTCGGCGCGCTGCTCACCGAGTGGAACCTCTTCGGTCTCGAATGGCGCCCGATCTTCCTGATCAACCTGCCCGTCGGTATCGCGGGCGTGATCCTGGGCCGCAAGTTCATCACCGAGTCCAAGGCCCCCCAGGCCTTGCGCCTCGACCTGGTCGGCGTCGTCCTCGCCACCCTGGGCCTGGTCATGCTGATCTTCCCGCTGACCCACGGCCGGGAGAACGACTGGCCGCTGTGGGGCTTCGTGTCCATGGGCGCCGTGCCGTTCGTCTTCGCCGCCTTCGTCGCGTACGAGAAGCACAAGATCAAGAAGGACGGCTCCCCGCTCGTCGAGCTCTCCCTCTTCAAGATCAAGAGCTTCGCCGGCGGTGTCACCGTCCAGCTGACCTTCGGCATCGCGACCGGCATCTTCTTCCTGGTCTGGACGCTGTACATGCAGTTGGGCCTCGGCTGGAGCGCCCTGCACGCCGGCCTCACGGGCATCCCCTTCTCCCTCGCCGTCTCGGCCGCCGCGGGCATGTCCGTCCAGAAGCTCGTCCCGCGCTTCGGCCGCAAGGTGCTCCAGGCGGGCGCCCTCGTCATGGCGGCGGGCCTGCTCCTCTACATCTGGGAGTCCGAGCGCTACGGCATGGAGATCGCTTCCTGGCAGATGGCGGCCCCGCTGATCCTCATGGGCATCGGCATGGGCCTGATCGTGGCCCCGCTCAACGACACGACGCTGTCCGAGGTGCCGCGCCGGGACGCCGGATCCGCCTCCGGCCTGATCAACACCACGGGCCAGATGGGCAACGCGCTGGGCCTCGCCCTGACCTCAGTCGTCTTCTTCGGGCTGATCGACGACGACATGGTCCTCGGGCCGCCGTACGTCGAGGCCTTCCGC
This sequence comes from Streptomyces sp. NPDC048337, assembly GCF_043201175.1. Lineage (NCBI taxonomy): Bacteria > Bacillati > Actinomycetota > Actinomycetes > Kitasatosporales > Streptomycetaceae > Streptomyces > Streptomyces sp. NPDC048337. Next base: position 153,778 of record NZ_JBICYR010000013.1, on the reverse strand, counting down.
GGTGCGCTGTGGTGGGTCGTGGCCGTCCTGGTCGTGATCTTCACGGTGATGTTCATGCTGCCGCGCAAGTCCATCCCGATGGAGCAGCGCGAGGGCGGCTCCGAGCACGCCGGCACCACCGCCGAGAAGGTCCCGGTGGCCTGAGGTTCCTCGGTCCCCCTTCACGGACATGCCCGCCCTTGGTGGCGGGCATGTCCGTTTCCTTTTGTTTTGTTACCGATTCGAGCGTACGGTAGGGGAAAGCAACAGAGTCGGGCATCGAACGGATGTAAACCCACATGTACGGACCGGAGCGCCAGCAGGAGATCCTCCGCCTCGCCCGTGAGGCGGGCCGGGTCGACGTGCTCTCCCTCGCCGACCGCTTCCAGGTCACCGCCGAGACCGTACGCCGCGACCTCAAGGCCCTCGACCGCGCCGGCCTGGTCCGCCGGGTGCACGGCGGGGCCATACCGGCCGGCCGCCTCGACTTCGAGCCGGACTCAGGCGCGCGACTCACCGCCGCCGATGAGAAGGACCGCATCGCCGCCGCCGCGCTGGCCGAACTCCCCGACGGCGGCAGCGTCGTCCTCGACGCCGGCAGCACGGTCGCCCGCCTCGCGGCCGCGATCCCCGTCGACATCGCGCTCACCGTCGTCACCCACGCGCTGCCCGTCGCCGCCCGGCTCGCCGACCACACCGGCATCGACCTCCACCTCGTCGGCGGCCGCGTCCGCCACCGCACCCGCGCCGCCGTCGACGCGTGGGCCCTGCGCGCCTACGCCGAGATCCGCGCCGACGTCCTCTTCCTCGCGACGAACGGCTTCACGGCCGACGGCGGCCTGACCACCCCCGACCTCGCCGAAGCGGCCGTCAAACGCGCCGCGATGGCGGCGGCCCGCCGCGTCGTCCTCCTCGCCGACTCCGCGAAGTGCGGCCAGGAACACTTCGCCCGCTTCGGCTCCCTCACGGACGTCGACCTGCTCATCACGGACGCGGGGCTCGCCCCCGCCCACAAGGCGGCGATCGAGGCCGCCGGTACGGAAGTCGTGCTCGTATGATCCTCACCGTCACCCCCAACCCCTCCCTCGACCGGACCTACGAGGTCCCCTCGCTGGCCCGAGGAGAGGTACTGCGCGCCACCGGCGACCGGGTCGACCCCGGGGGCAAGGGCGTCAACGTCTCCCGCGCGGTGGCCGCCGCGGGAGTCCGTACGACGGCGGTCCTCCCGCTCGGCGGCGCCCCCGGCACCCTGCTCGCCGAACTCCTCGGAGCGCAGGGCGTGGACGTCACGGCCGTCTCGATCGCCGGCCAGACCCGCTCGAACGTCTCCCTCGCCGAACCGGACGGCACCCTCACCAAGATCAACGCACCCGGCCCGGAGCTCACCCCCGAGGAATCCGCCCTCCTCCTGGACACCGTCCGCACCTGCTCCGGCGACGCCGCCTGGATCGCCTGCTGCGGCAGCCTCCCGCGCGGCCTCGCCCCCGCCTGGTACGCCGACCTCGTGGCCCGCGCCCACGCCGCCGGTGCCCGCGTCGCCCTGGACACCTCGGGCCCCGCCCTCCTGGCGGCGCTTCCCGCCCACCCGGACGTCATCAAGCCCAACGCCCGGGAACTCGCCGAAGCGGTGGGCCGGCCGCTGTCCACCCTCGGCGACGTCGTCAAGGCGGCCGAGGAACTGCGCTCCCTGGGCGCGGGCGCCGTACTGGCCTCCCTCGGCGTGGACGGCCAGCTCCTCGTCTCCGCGGAAGGCACCCACTACGGTACGGCGCCGGTCCCCCCGGCGCGGGTCCGCAGCAACGTCGGCGCGGGCGACGCCACCCTGGCCGGCTTCCTGATCGCCGGCGGCACCGGCCCCACCGCCCTCGCCTCGGCCCTGACCCACGGCGCGGCCGCGGTCCAACTCCCCGGCAGCGCCATGCCGACCCCCTCGGACCTGCACCCGACCGAGGTCCACCTCACCGAGGACCTTCCCCTGGACCTCCCCCTGTCCGAACCCGCCACGCTCTGACACGCGCGAAGGAGCCCGCGGTCACCGCACCCGGGCGCGGAGTTCCATCGCTTCGCGGGCGGATTCCTCGGTTTCGTAGACCTCGCACATGTGCCGGCCGTCCGGGGTCGCCGTGTGCTCGACCTCCCACAGGCTGAGCTCGCTCCCGTCCAGCAGGACGAAGGCGTGCTCGTACAGGCTGAAACCGGCGTCCCGCCCGTCCGACAGGCACTGGCGGGGTCCGAACGCCTGGGTGATCTGGTGGGCGTACGCCGACCGCAGCAGCGCCGCCACCGGCTCGCCGGGCCGGTCCGCGTTCTCCGCGCGGCGCAGCACCCGGCGGGCGTGGTCCGCGGACTCCTCCACCGCGTACTCCCGGTGGCGCTGCGCCGGAGCGGAGGCCGCGAACAGCGCGCTCAGCACCGACACGTCGTGCTCGTGCTCTTCCTCGCCCGACTGCAGTGCCGGATCCAGGGCGGTCTCGGCCGGGGCCTCCCCGAACAGCCGCGACACGGCCAGGCAGGTCTCCGCCTTGCTCGCGAAGACCTCGTGGCGGATCGTACGGTCGCCCTCCTGCCGGTACGCCAGCTCCCACAGCGACACCGAGCCGCCGTCGGCCAGCAGGTACGTGTGCTGGTGGGTCTCCCGCCACACCCCCGTCGCCGGGCTCTGGTGGGTGGTGTAGAGCGAAGAGCTGTGGGCGAGCGCCGTGCCGAGGCGCTCGACGAGCCTGTCCGGCAGGTCGAAGGAGTTGAGGGCGCGGCCGAGGAGTCGGTCGAGGTGCGCCTCGGTTGTCTCGTACGGATCGCTCAAGGTGGATCTCCAGGCCGTCGCAGCTTGTCACTTCGCGGAAGCTCAACGTAGCCCCTGGCTCTGACATCACGTCCGGGGTTCGGTAAAACGTCCGGGAAGCATCAGGGGTTCCCGCCACCCCTTCAGGTCAACTTGCGTATGGATGGGCATGGTTAGGCATGCTCTGTGGGGGAGCGCGGGACTATGGGCCGCATGGCAACGAATACAGTGGGCGTCCCCCGCCAGCAGGGGCGGCCCGGCGGTCGGCGCGAGGGTGAACGGGAAGCGGCACCACGGGGGTTGGCCTGGCTGCTGGCCCTCACCGGCGCGGCCGGGCTGCTGGCCTCCTGGGTGATCACCCTGGACAAGTTCCTCCTGTTGGAGGACCCGGACTTCAAGCCCGCCTGCAGTCTCAACCCGGTCGTCTCCTGCGGCAGCGTGATGCAGAGCGAGCAGGCGCAGGCCTTCGGCTTCCCCAACCCCATGCTGGGGCTGGTCTCGTACGGTGTCGTGGTGTGCGTCGGCGCGGGCCTGCTGGCCGGTGCCCGCTACCGCGGCTGGTTCTGGCTGGGTCTGCACGCCGGAACGCTCTTCGGCGTCGGATTCTGCGGCTGGCTGATGGTCCAGTCGCTCTACGAGATCAACGCGCTCTGCCTGTGGTGCTGCCTGGCCTGGGTGGCCACCCTGCTGATGTTCTGGGCGGTCACCGCGCACAACGTCCGTACGGGCATCCTCCCCGCCCCCGGCCCGGTGCGGGGATTCCTCACCGAGTTCGGCTGGGCGCCGCCCGCCCTGCACATCGGGGTGATCGGCATGCTGATCCTGACCCGGTGGTGGGACTTCTGGACCGGCTGACGGCGCGGTACGGCGCGGCGCACGCGAGGGCCCCGGCGGCTGGACGCCGCCGGGGCCCTCGTCACCTCGTTCCCTCGGGAGAGCGGAAGGTCAGCTGCCGTTCGAGAAGTTGCCCGACAGGATCGGGATGTTGTCCAGGATGTGCGAGAGGGCCTCGTCGCCCTTGGCCTGGGTGGAGTTCTCGGTGCACTGCTGGTCCTGCGGGTTGCTCAGGACGTTGATGTCCTGGACACCGACGTTGACCAGGGCGAGCAGCGACTGCGCCTGGACCTTGGCCGGCAGACCGACGCAGGGCTTGTTCAGGGTGCCCTGGACCAGGGAGAGCTGCGGGCTCATCGCGCCGTGGGTCTTCTGGTTGCCGTAGATCTGCTGGGAACCGTTGCCGTTGACGGTGGTGATGCCGTGGTCGTTCCCGATGGCCATGGCCGGGGCGGCGGCAGCGGCGCCGGCGCCGACCGCAACGGCGGAGACCGCAGCGGCGGTCATGAGCTTCTTGAACATCTTGATCCTTTTGTCGCACGAGTGCCCGCCAATGGAGCGCCCTGGTCAACTGTCCGATCGGGGGGTTGGTTCCGCTGCTTCACTCAAACGGCCTGCGGGGCACGAGGTTTTCCCCGGCCCGGGTGAGCGGCCCCCGGACGCCTGCGCGAAGCCCGTACGAAGCCCGCAGTCGCTCAAGATCCTGTTGCGCTCCGTGCCGGGTGCTGCACGGTGAGTAGGGAGCGGACCGCTCGGGTCCGCTTGTGTGTCCCCACGCGAAGGAACCCCCATGCACCGGAAGCCGTCCCGCGCCCGCCTGCTTGTCCCCACGGCCCTCGCCGCCGTCATACTGACCGCCGCGGCGGCCCCCGCGTGCGCCGTCGACGACGCGTCCCGTGCGGTGCCCTCGAAGGCGGCCGCGGCCGCCGGGCCCATCGACGACCTCGTCAAGAGCATCCTCGACCAGATCAAGGCCCTGCTGCCGCCGGGCATCACCCTGCCGGAGATCAAGATCCCGGAGATCAAGATCCCCGAGATCAAGCTGCCGGAGATCCCGGGGGTGGAGCTGCCGGACATCCCGGGCGTGGAGATCCCGCCGATCGCCGGGCTGGAGCCGCCGACGCTGCCCGATCCGGCGGCGCCGGTGGAACTGGTGCCGGAGATCCCCGAGATCCCGGAGATCGAGATCCCAGGCCTCCCGGTGGCGGAGCGGGGCGATTCGTAACGGCGTTGGGTGGCAACGCGGTTACGGCGATTGAGCTGAACAGGTCTGATCGCGGACCAACCCGTGTCGCCGGGGAGGCTGGACCGTTTCGCTCGATGTGAGCCCCGGATCGGGGCAGAACATCGAACAGAAGGTGCACTTCCCATGAACTCTGCCAAGAAGGCCGCCCTGGTCCTGGCCACCGCCGGTCTCGCCGCGGCCGGTGCCGCCGGCTCCGCCGTCGCCGATTCGACGGCCGACGCTGCGGCCGTGGGTTCCCCCGGTGTCATCTCCGGCAACGTGGTCCAGGTCCCGATCCACATCCCGGTCAACGTGTGCGGCAACACCGTGAACATCATCGCGGCGCTGAACCCGGCGTTCGGCAACGTCTGCTTCAACGACTGACGTCGGTCGCACAACCGACTGTGGGCGCCCCGGCCTCGCCGGTGGCGCCCACAGTCTTCTCCGTGTCCGTCCGCGCGGGACCGGCTCAGTGGTTGGCGCCGCCGTTGAGATGCACGCCGCCGAGAGCCGGGGACGCCTGGGTGGCGCCGTTCGCGAGGCCGAGCACCGTGCCCGGGACGTCGTTGCGGACCTTGTTGACCTTCTGGACCGTGCCCACGACCTTGTTGACGTGGTCGCCCTGCTCGGCCAGCCCGTTGCCCACGGTCTGCGGGAGGGACTCGGTGACGGGGTTGACGGCGTCCAGCGTCTCCGTCACCCCGCTCGTCAGGCTCATGGGGGGCATCGCCGGGGCGGCCTGCGCCGCGAAGGCGGAAGCCGAGGCGCCGAGTGCGGCGACGGATCCGGCGACGACAGCGGCGACCTTCGTGAGCTTCATTATTCGAAATCCTCTTCTTTCCGTGGGCAGAGGCGTCGGCGGCGACCGTCGCGCCGCTTTCGACCTGGCTAACGATTCCCCGCCGCTACGGAAACGCGTTCGCGCGTGCGGTGCGGAACGGCTTCATGACAGCGGCCGGAGAATCCGACAAGGGATTCTCCGGCCGATATTTCTTCTGATTACCGGTAATGCCGGTCAGGCGATACGCGACCGCCGGTACAGGATCGCGCCGCCGAGGATCAGGGCGGAAGCGAGGGCCGCCGCGGCCGCGGGCTGGCCCGCACCGGTCTGGGCCAGCATGGGCGCGCTCACGTGCGCGGGCGCGGCGGCCTGCGGCTGCTGCGCCGGGACGGGCGCGGGAGCCGGTGCCGGTGCCGGAGCGGGGGCAGGCGCCTGGGGCAGGTGGACGGGCAGGTCACCGGCGGGGGCGGCCGGGGGCTGGTCGGCGGGTGCCGGAGCCGGGTGTTCCACGGGCTGGCTCCCGTGCGGCGGCCGGGGCGCGGGAGCCTCGTCCACGACGGGAGCGGGCGCGTGAGCCTCCGGACCCGGCGCGGGCGACGGGGCCGGCAGTGTGACCGGTGCCTCCTCGACCGGGGCCGGGACGGGCGCCGGTGCGGGGAGCGTTACGGGTGCCTCCTCGACCGGCGCGGGGAGCGGCTGCGGTGCCTCCTCGACCGGGGCGGGGGCGGGCTGCTCCTCCGCGGGCGGCGCGGGCGCCTCCTCGACCGGGGCCGGGGCGGGCAGCGGGGCCGGACGCTCCGCCACGGGCACCGGCTTCGGGTGGGGCCGTTCCGGCGCGGGGGGCGCGTGATGGGCCGGCGGGGGCGGCGCGGAGTCGGGGTGGTCGTCGCACTCCTCCTCGCCCTGCCGCTCCTCGCCGGGGCCGCCGTAGCCGCCCTGGTGCTCGCCACCGCCCTGGTGCCGCGGCTCCTCCCGGGGCTGCTCCTGCGGCTGCTCCCAGGGCTGTTCCCGGGGCTGCTCCTCGTGCCGCTCCTCGTCGGGGCCGCCGTAGCCGCCCTGGTGGCGGGGCTCCTCCCGGCGCTGCTCCGGCACCCTGCCGTGACGCCCCTCGCGCTCCTGGAGGTAGCGCTCGAAGGCCTCGGCGTTCTCGGGGCTGAGGTAGCGCCCGTAGTCGTAGCCGTCGTCGGTGTGCGAGCCGGTCTGCGTGACGCACGTGTTCCCCATCGCGGGGTTGAGCGCGGCACCGCCGTCCACACTGTTGCCGCATACGTTCGGGGCGAAGGTCACCGGTACCGAGACGCTGTTGCCCGCGAGCACGCCCGGCGAATGCGAGGCCTCGGCCGTCGCTCCGGGATGTGCGTAGGCCGCACCGGTCGCGATCGACAGCAGACTCGACGCGGCCGCCGCCGTGAGCATCCCCTTGCCCAGTACCTGTCGGCTCAGTACCTGTCGCATGGGTCCTTCCCTGTCTACCGGCACGGACGCCGGTGCTGAATCGAAGGTGGCCTCGGAGTGCACCGCCGTGCACTCCGAGGCCACCCCGAGGAGGTTTGCCCTTGCGGGCGCACGCGCTGCGTCAGTGGTTGATGCAGACGTTGCCGAACGCGGGGTTCAGCAGCGCGATGATGTTCACGGTGTTGCCGCAGACGTTGATCGGGATGTGGATCGGGACCTGGATCACGTTGCCCGAAGCGACGCCGGGGGACTCGACGGCCGTGCCCACGGCTTCGGCGTCGGCCATGGCGGGGGCGGCGGCACCGGCGACCATCAGAGCGCCGGCGGCCAGCACCACTGCCTTCTTGTACATCATTTGATTTCAATCCTTCCCGCAGAGGCGTATCCACTGCAGAAATAACAACGAGCGGATCAGAGAAAAGAAACCGCGTATTTTCAGCGGTCGGCCGGTAATTCACCCCAATGCCTGAGTGAATTGCCGGGGGTGTCCGGCGGATTCGCGTCGGGCTATTCCAAAGGCGGTCGGAATCGGACCGTCGGGCCCTACACGCGGCGAGGCCGCCGCGACCCGGAGGTGCGGCGGCCTCGCTGGCGCGGGCCCGGATCAGCTGCCGTTGGAGACGTTGCCGGAGAGGATCGGGATGTTGTCCAGGATGTGCGAGAGCGCCTCGTCGCCCTTGGCCTGGGTGGAGTTCTCGGTGCACTGCTGGTTCTGCGGGTTGGACAGGATCGGGATGTCCTGGACACCGACGTTGACCAGGGCGAGCAGCGAGTTGGCGTTGACCTTGGCCGGCAGGGCGATGCAGGGCTTGTTGAACGAGCCCTGGATCAGCGCCATCTGCGGGCTCATGGCGCCGTAGGTGGCCTGGTTGCCGTAGATCTGCGCGGCACCGTTGCCGTTGACGGTCTTGATGCCTTCGTCGTTCCCGATGGCCATCGCCTGCGGAGCCATGGCGGCACCCATGCCCACGACCGAGGTCGCGACCGCGGCCGCGGCCATCATCTTCTTGATCATTGTCATCCCTTTTTTGCAGGACTGCCCGGTACTGGAGCATCCGGGTCAACGCCCCGCCACCGGCTCGGGTTGCGTGACTTCACCCGGATGCCGCCGTTTCGGACGGCGTGGTTGACGTTCAGGCGTTCACGCAGGTGTTGCCGAACGCGGGGTTCAGCAGGGCGATGATGTTCACGGTGTTGCCGCAGACGTTGATCGGGACGTCGATGGGCACCTGCACCACGTTGCCGCTCAGGACGCCGGGGGACTTGGCCGCGACGGCCTCCGCCGTCGCGCCGCCGTGCGCGGAGGCGAGGCCCGCGCCGCCCATCAGCATGGCGGTGCCCGTGACGGCCAGGGTGGTGCCGCGCATCAGCCGCTTCTTCATCTCCGTTTTCCCTTTCGGTTCGAACAATGGTGCTCGTCATAACGACCCGCCCGCTTCGAGGGTGCGTGCTATCGCCCAAAAGGCCGTACGAGCGAGTCCGACGTGATTTCCAGCCCGATTTCTGACAAAGTTCACTCCTGTTTTGTCCCCTTGATCGAAAATGGAGACAGGGTCATGGGTTCCTCCCGCAGAATCCTCGGCACGCTCGGTCTGCTGTCCTGCCTCGTACTTTCCGGGAACGTCCCCACGGCGGGGGCCGCGGCCCCCGCTCCCAAAGAATTGCCGCGCGTTCCCTTCACCCAGCGTTACCAGTCGGTGCAGCACGGCGGGCTCGTACGGGCCTCCAACTCCGGCATCAGCTGCCGCCGCGAGCAGTCCCCGCAGGTGGAGCTGTGCTCCGACGTCAGGCGGGGTGCGGCCGGGGTCAACAGCGAGTACGAGATGTTCTACAGCGAGGTCGACAAGGACCCGGACACCTACAACTCCACCCGGGCCGAGCTCAAGGTCCCCCAGGGCGCGAAGGTCTCGTACGCGCGGCTCTACTGGGGCGGGAACCTGCGGGTGGGCGAGCAGAAGCCGCCCCAGGACAACGGCCGGGTGCTGGTCGCCGAGCCGGGCGGCGCGTACAAGGAGGTCCTCGCCGACACGGTGATGGGCCACCGCACGGACGCGGGCAGCGATGCCTACCAGGCCTCCGCCGACGTGACCCCGCTCGTGCGCAAGGGCGGCGCCGGGATGTGGACCGTGGCCCAGATGAACATCGCCATGGGCAACTCCGAGGTGGGGGCCTGGGGCGGCTGGACGCTGGTCGTCGCCTACGAGCACCCGAAGGAGCCGGTACGCCGGATCTCGCTGTGGGACGGCTTCGAGGGCCTCGCCGCCGGCGCCGCCGACGGGCTGGTCGACCTCGACGGCCTGGACGCGCCCGCCGGATCCGCGGGGCGGGTCGGGGTGGTCGCGTACGACGGGGACCGGGGCGTCCTCGGCGACTCACTCACCGTAACGGCCGACAGTGGCCGCCGGGTGAGCCTCAGCGATGCTGAAAATCCTTTCAATGACGTCATGAATTCCACGATCACGGAGTTCGGGCATCAAACGTCCGTTCGGCAACCTGATTATGTGAACAATCTCGGATATGACGCGGACGAGTTCGATCTGAGTCCCGCCCTGTCCGGTGGCGCCCGCAGCCTCAGTTTCAGGTTCACGGGTGAAGGTCAGGGTCAATTCCTCGGTGTGCTCTTCGTTCAGACAGACGCGCGCCGCTGAACGCAGGAGACCACTGCTCGTGCCCACACAACATGGGGCCGCACAGCCCACGACCGTCCTCCATCTCGCCCAGCCCGTCGAGGGCGGTGTCGCCCGCGTCGTCGTCGACCTCGTCCGCGCGCAGTCCGCGGCGGGCCTGCGCTCCGTCGTCGGCTGCCCGGGCGGCGGCACGCTCGCCGACGCCGCCCGCGAGGCAGGCGCCGAGGTGCTCACCTGGCGCGCCGGCCGGGCCCCCGGGCCCGGACTGCCCGCGGAGGTGATCGGCGCCCGGCGCCTGCTCCGACACGTCCGCCCCGACCTCCTGCACGCGCACAGCGCCAAGGCCGGGCTGGCTGGCCGGCTCGCCGCGCGCGGCTCGGTCCCTACCGTCTTCCAGCCCCACGCCTGGTCCTTCGACGCCGTCGGCGGAGCCACCGCCGCACTCGCACTGCGCTGGGAGAGGTACGGGGCCCGCTGGGCCGACCGGGTGCTCTGCGTCAGCGAGGCCGAACGCCGCGCGGGGGAGTCCGAGGGGATCACCGCCCGCTGGTCGGTGATCCGCAACGGCGTGGACCTCGACCACTTCCGACCCGGCGGCCCCGACCCCGGGCAGGACAGGACCCGGGCGCGCGCCGCCCTGCCGCTGCCCGCCGCCTTCCGGGGGGACGGTCCGCTCGTCGTCTGCGTGGGCCGCATCTGCCACCAGAAGGGGCAGGACATCCTGCTGCGGGCCTGGCCCGAGGTGCTGGGCACCGTCCCCGACGCCCGTTTGGCCCTCGTCGGCGACGGCCCCGACACCGAACGGCTGCGCCGCGTCGCCCCGTCCGGGGTGCTCTTCGCGGGCGCCGCCCCCGACATCCGACCGTGGCTTCGGGGCGCCGATCTCGTTGTACTGCCGTCGCGGTGGGAAGGCATGGCGCTCGCCCCGCTCGAAGCCATGGCCTGCGGCCGCCCGGTCCTGGTCTCCGACGTCAGCGGTGCGCGGGAGAGCCTGCCGTCCGGCCAGGGACGGCTGTGCCTGGTACCGCCGGAGGACCCGACGGCGCTGGCCAAGGCCCTGGGACGGCTGCTCGCCGAACCGCGGCTGCTCGCCGAACTGGGAGAGCAGGCCCGGCAGCACGCCCGGACCGACTTCGACGTGCGGCGGACCACGGACGCGGTCACCGGCCTGTACCACGAACTGCTGGGCAGGCCCCGGCCCTTGAACCAGGAGCGCATCAGCCGATGACGATGGACAGCGCACCCGCCCGGCACACCGGGCAGGGCGGCACGGGGCCCGCCGGCGGCAGCGCCTTCGCGCCCGCGCCAGTGGGCGGATCCCGCCGTTCCGCGACCGCCATCCACCCCCCGCGCGGCCCCAGGGCCGACCGGGCCCGGGCCGCCGTACGCCCGCGCCGGCTCCGCCGCCGGGACGGGGTGCTCCCGCTGCTCACCGCCGACGCGCTGGCCGCCGTACTCACCGCGACGGCCCTGCCCGCGGGGGCGCTGCCGGCCGTCGCCGCCCCGCCCGTCGCCTTCCTGCTCGCCGCGCTGCACGCGCAGGCCGGGCTCTACCGGCCGCGCCTGGCCCCCTCGGCCCTGCTCGAACTGCCCGCGCTGGCCGGGCGGGCCGCCGTCCTGTGGTGCGGGACCGGCGCCGTCGTGGCCGCCGTGGATCCGGGCCGGGCCCTCGGCTGGAGCGTGCTGCTCACCGCAGTGTGCCTTCAGGTCGTACTGACGTGCGCGGGACGCGGGTTCGTCAACCTGCTCCACCGCCGCACCGCCGTCCGCAGGCCCTGCTCCGCCCTCGTCGTCGGACCGGGCGCCGGAGCGGCCGCGGTGGCCGCCGCCCTGCACGGGCGCCCCGAATTCGGCTTGTGCCCCGTCGGGCTCGCCGACACGGCCGCCGCCGACGGCACGGACAGCGCCGTGCTGCCGGTGCTCGCCACGCACGAGGACATCCGGCGGGCGGTCATCCAGAACTCCGTGGGCCACGCGGTGTTCACCCGACCGCCCGAGGCCGACGAGCGCACCGCCTCCCTGGTCCGGCTCTTCCACGACCACGGCTGCCGGCTCTGGCTCGCCGACCCGGCCGGCACCGCCAAGGTCACCGGCATGCGGGTCGCGCACCCCGCCGACCAGCTGTGGGGCTACGCCGTCCAGCCGCTGCTGCCCCGACCGGCACGGCCCCTCGAACGCTGGGCCAAGCGGGGCCTCGACGCACTGCTCGCGCTCGTCGCGCTGGTCGCCGCCGCGCCCGTGATGGCCGCGTGCGCGCTGGCCGTACGGATCTGCGACGGCCCGGGGGTGATCTTCCGTCAGGAGCGGGTCGGACTGTACGGGCGCCCCTTCACCCTGCTGAAGTTCCGTACGCTGCGCGCCGACGAGCACGAGTCCGCCACCCGCTGGACGGTCGCCGGGGACCGCGGGATGAGCCGGGTCGGCTCCTTCCTGCGCAAGTCCTCGCTGGACGAGCTGCCACAGCTGTGGAACGTCGTACGGGGTGACATGAGCCTGGTCGGCCCGCGCCCCGAACGGCCCTTCTTCGTCGCCAAGTTCACCACCGTCCACCCCGGCTACGAGGCCCGCCACCGGATGCCCGTCGGCATCACCGGCCTGGCGCAGATCAACGGCCTGCGCGGAGACACCTCCATCGAGGACCGGGCCCGCTTCGACAACCACTACATCGACACCTGGTCGCTGTGGCAGGACCTGTGGATCCTCGCCCGCACCGCGGCCTCCTTCTTCCGCTTCCGGCTGGGGGGCAGCTGAATGAGCCTTGCCGTATCCGTGAACCGGGCCCGGCGGCCCGACCTGACGGGCCTGCTGCGCACGCACTGGCCGCTGCTGCCGCTCGCCGCGACCGTGCTCTTCCTGCTCGCCCCGCTCCCGGCGGGGGACGCCACCACCTCCGGGAAGGTCGGCCCCGCCGACGCCGCCTCACTGCTGCTGGTGTTCGTCTGCGCGGTGCAGGCGCTGCGCGGGCGGGTGCGGGAGCTGACCCCGCTGGGCGTGCTCGTGCTCGGCCTGCCCGCCGTCGGGCTCGCGGTCGCGACGATGACCGCGGGGGATCCGTACGCCGCCCTGCCGGGCTTCGTGCGCTATCTCCAGGTCTTCGTGCTGGTCCCGGCCGCGGTGGTGCTGCTGGTGCGCGACGCCGGGGAGTTCCGGATCGCCGGCGGGTGCTTCGTGGTGCTCGCGCTGGTGCAGGGCGCGGTGGGGGTCGTGCAGTACGCGACCCACACCGGGGCCTCCTACCAGGGCCAGGACATCCGGGCCGTGGGCACCTTCGGCCCCGGTGACGTCATGGGCATGGCCACGGTGGTGGCGTACGGGCTGGTCGTGGCGACCGCCCTGGCGCTGGCGCCGGGGCAGGCGGGCAGGGTCCGGCGCATCGCCGGGGGCACGGCACTGGCGCTGGTGCTGCCGCTGGTGCTGTCCTTCAGCCGGGGCGTGTGGATCGCCACCGCCGGCGCGGCGGTGCTGGTGATGGGCATGGCCGGGATCCGGCGGGCCCTGAAGGTGCTCGTCGCGCTGGCCGCGGCCGGGGTCGTCCTGGTCGGCGGGCTCGGGGTCGGCTCCGACATGGTCGCCGAGCGGTTGACCTCCATCACGCAGGTCTCCAGCGCCCCCGACCAGTCGGTGACCGACCGCTACACGATGTGGGCCGCCGCCGAGTCGATGTGGCGCGAGCGGCCGGCCGCGGGGGTCGGGCTGAAGGGCTTCCCGGCCCACCGCGACGGGCACTCCTCTCTGGGGCTCTCCTCCGGCAGCGACACCGCGGGCGCCGGGCAGGCGTACATCCGCCAGCCGCTGCTCTCCCCGCACAACATGTACCTGCTGATCCTGAGCGAGCAGGGGCTGATCGGGCTGACCGCGCTGGCGGGCGGCTGGGCGGCGCTGCTGGTGGCGGGCCTGCGCCGGTACGCCTCCGGCGGTGGCGCCGCCAGGGACTGCGGGCTGGTCGCGACCGGCCTGTTCGTGTGGCAGCTGACCGACTTCCTCTACGCGGACATCGGCGGCCCGTCCACCGTCCTGACCGGGGTGATCATCGGCCTGGCGGCCTGGTGGGCGCTGCCGGTGCCCTCCCGGGGGGACGCGGTCCCGGGCGGCCCCGGTAGGCACGGGAGCTCCGGCGGGGTGCGCACCGCCGTCGTCGGCGCGGGCGCGCCCGGCGGGATCCCTGAGGGTTCGAGCGGCCGGTGACGGACACCACGCCTTGGCGGCCCGCTTCCGGCCCACCGGCCGGGGCGGGCCCCGCCCGCGTCCCGGGCGGCCCCGCCGACCCCGGCGCCGTGCCGGATCCGGCCCCGGGCCCGACCCGGGACCCGGTCCTGCCCGGCCGCCCGCCGGTGCCGCCGGATCCCGGGTTCGCCGACGGCGTCGTCCCGGGGCGCAATCCCGCTCCGGCCGAGCCGCGTTCCGACCCCGTCACCCGGGGCTCAGTGCTGCCCGGCCGGCCGCCGGTGCCCGCGGATCCCGGGTTCGCCGATGGCGCCGTCCCGGGGCGCAATTCCGCTCCGGCCGAGCCGCGTTCCGGCGCGGTCACCCGGGGCTCGGTGCTGCCCGGCCGGCCGCCGGTGCCGCCGGATCCCGGATTCGTCGCCGCGATCGCGCCCGAGTGGAACTCCGCCGCGGCGGCGCCCGTTTCTGGTGGTGAGCCCGCGGTGCCGACCGCGCCCCGACCGGGACCGGAGCCCCGGGACCCCGTGCTGCCCGGCCGGGCCCCGGCCGCGGCGGATCCCGGGGCGGTGCCGGGCCGGAACCCCGCTGCGGCGGAACCCAGTCCGGGTCCGGCCGTCCGGGGCCCCGTCCTACCCGTTCGGCCGCCGGCCGCGGCGGATCCCGGGTTCGTCGCCGGGGGTGTGCCGGGGCGGAGCTCCGCCGTGCGTTCCGCCGATGCGGCGGCCCTGCCGGGATCGGCCGGGTACCCCGGCGCCGCCGGGCTGCCGGGCCTGCGGGTGGCCGCGCCGGCCGCGGCTCCGTCCGGGCCGGTGGCCGCCGCGGTGCGCGCACGGGCCGGGCGCCCCCGCGGCACCGGGTCCACCGCCGCACCGGCGGCGCCGGAGGGGTACCCCCGCTCGGCGCCCGAAGCCCCCGGTTCCCCCGGCGGGAGCCCGCGGCTCGGGCGGTTCCTGGCCAAGGCGGCCGCCGTCACCGCCGGGCTGACCGCCGCCGGGGCGGTGTTCGGGCTGGTCCGCGACCAGACCATCGCGCACCTCTTCGGGGCCGGGCACGACAGCGACGCCTTCCTGATCGCCTGGACCGTCCCCGAGATGGCCTCGACGCTGCTCATCGAGGACGCCATGGCCCTGCTGATGGTGCCCGCCTTCAGCCAGGCGCTGGCCCGGCGGGCCGCCAGCCGCGCGGGCCTCACCCGCAAGGAGGCCCGCGCGGCCGATCCCGTACGGCTGCTCGTCGGGGCGACCCTGCCGCGGCTCGCCGTCTTCCTGGCCGCCGTGGCCTCCGTACTGATCGTGGCCGCCCCGGCCGTCGTCGCCGTCCTGGCCCCCGGCCTGCCCGACCCCGGCCTTGCCGTCCAGTGCACCCGTATGACGGCGCTGACCGTGCTCTCCTTCGGGGTCGCCGGGTACTTCAGCGCGGCGCTGCGGGCGCACCGCTCCTTCGTGCCGCCCGCCGCGATCTACGTCTCGTACAACATCGGCATCATCGGGACGATGGTGGCCCTCCACACCCTGTGGGGCGTACGGGCCGCCGCGGCCGGCGTCGCCGTCGGCGGGCTGCTGATGGTCCTCGTCCAACTGCCCGCCTTCATCCGGAACGTGGGCTTCGGCCCGCCCCGGGCTGCGCGTGTTGCGGGTCCCCCGCGCAGCCAGCGCGACCGCGACCGGCCCACCCTGATCGCCTTCGGACTCATCGCCCCCGTCATCCTCTTCGCCGTCTTCCGGCAGTCGCAGGTGCTCGTCGAGCGGTTCCTCGCCGCCTCGCTGTCACCCGGGGCGATCTCCCACCTGAACTACGCGCAGAAGGTCGCGCAGATGCCGATGGTGCTGTCGCTGATGATCTGCACCGTCACCTTCCCCGTCGTGGCCCAGGCCATGGCCGGCGGGGAGCTGGAGAAGGCCCGGCGCCGCGTCGAGCAGGACCTCGCGCTCGCCTCCCTCGCCGTCCTCATGGGCAGCGCCCTCGTCATCGGCTACGCGCCCCAGATCATCCAGGTCCTCTTCGAACGCGGCGCCTTCACCCACGCGGACACCCTCGCCACCGCCTCCGTCATGCGGGTCTACGGCATCGGACTCCTCGGCCACTGCCTCGTCGGGGCGCTGTCCCGGCCCTTCTTCTCGACCGCCCGGCCCACCTGGTTCCCGGCGTTCGCGATGGGCGCCGGGCTCCTCGTCAACATCGTGGCCGGAGCCCTCGCCGTCCGCTGGTGGGGGATCTACGGCATCGCCGCCGCCAACGCGGCCGGGATCACCGCCGCCGCCGCCCTCCTGCTCACCGGCCTCGGCTCGCGGATCATCGCCATCCACGTCCGCCGGGTCGCCGTCAGCACCGGCCGGCTCGCCGTCTCCGCGGCCGCCGCCTGCGCCACCGGCTGGATCGCCGGGCCGATGATCCCCGACCCGATGCTCAGCGCCGCCCTCGGCTGCCTGCTGGTCCCCGCCATGTTCGGCGCCACCGGCATGGCCATACGCGCCCTCGAAGTCACCGCCCTGCCCGGTCAGATCTCCCAGTTCACTCAGAGGTTCCGCAATGTCCGCTGACACCGACTCGGCGCCCGCCGCCGTGGTGGTCCCCGCCCGCGGGACCGCATCGCCGTGGGTCCTGATGTACCACTCGGTCGCCGAGTTCACCGACCCCGCCGAGGACCCGTACGGGATCACCGTCACCCCCCGCACCCTGGAGGACCAGCTGCTGTGGCTGCGCTCCCGGGGCCTGCGCGGGGTGTCCGTCGGCGAACTGCTCCGGGCCCGCGCGGCCGGGCGCGGGCGCGGGCTGGTCGGGCTGACCTTCGACGACGGCTACACCGACTTCCTCACCCAGGCCCTCCCGCTGCTGGACCGCCACGACTGCACCGCCACCCTCTTCGTCCTGCCCGGGCGGCTCGGCGTGGACAACGTCTGGGACCCGCTGGGCCCCCGCAAGTCCCTGCTCACCGCCGAGGGCATCCGCGAAGTCGCCCGGGCCGGGCAGGAGATCGGCTCGCACGGGCTGCTCCACCAGGACCTCACGGCCGCCGCCGACGACGTGCTCCAGCAGGAACTGCGGGGCAGCCGCGACCTGCTGCGCGAGCTGACCGGGACGCTGCCCGAGGGCTTCTGCTACCCGTACGGGCACCTCGACGAGCGGGTCGTCGCCGCCACCCGGGACGCCGGCTACGGGTACGCCTGCGCCATCGACCCCGGGCGGCTCGCCGGCCCGCACGCCCTGCCCCGTACGCACGTCAGCCAGGCCGACGGCGGCGCCCGGCTGCGCGTCAAGCAGCTGCGCCACCAGGTGCGGGAGCTGCGCCGGGGGGTGCGCAAGTGAAGGCCCTGCACGTCATCACCGGACTCGGGGTCGGCGGGGCCGAGCAGCAACTGCGGCTGCTGCTGCGCCACATGCCGATGCGGTGCGACGTACTGACGCTGACGAACCCCGGGCCGGTGGCCGAGGGGCTGCGGGCCGACGGGGTGCGGGTCGTGCACCTGGGCATGCGGGGCAACCGGGACCTGGGGGCGCTGCCGCGGCTGGTGAAGTTCATCCGGCGCGGCCGGTACGACCTCGTGCACACGCACCTGTACCGGGCCTGCGTGTACGGGCGCCTCGCGGCCCGGCTCGCCGGGGCCGGCCCGGCCGTGGCCACCGAACACTCCCTCGGCGAGGGCGAGATCGAGGGGCGCCCGCTTTCGCGCGGGGTCCGGGCGCTGTACCTGGCGAGCGAGCGGCTGGGGGCGGCGACCGTGGCCGTCTCGGACACGGTGGCGGCCCGGCTGGAGGGGTGGGGGGTGCCGGCGGCGCGGGTCCACGTGGTCCCGAACGGCATCGAGGCCGCCCGCTTCCGCTTCGACGAGGGCGTACGACGGGCCACCCGGGCCAGGACCGGGCTGCCGGAGCGGGCCTTCGTGGTCGGCGGGGTGGGGCGGCTGGTCCCGGGCAAGCGGTTCGACGTGCTGGTGCGGGCGGTCGCGGCGCTGCCGGGGGCGCACCTGCTGCTGGCGGGGGACGGGCCCGAGCGGGCCCGCCTGCGCTCCCTGGCGGCGGAACTCGGCGCGCAGAGCCGGATCCACCTGCTGGGGGAGCGGGATCCGCTGGGCGACAGCGCGGGCGGGCGTACGCCGGGGATCCCGGCGCTGCTGGCCGCCATGGACGTCTTCGTGTCCCCGTCGCGGGAGGAGGCGTTCGGGCTGGCGGTCGTGGAAGCCCTGGCCGCGGGGCTGCCGGTGCTGCACGTGACGTGCCCGGCGATCGACGACCTGCCGGCCGCGCAGGCCCCGGGTGCCCGCCGGATCGGCACCGGCACGGAGGAGCTGGTCGCGGCCCTGCGCGGCCACATGGAGGCGGGCGCCCGGCGTCTCCCGCCGCCGCCGGTGGTCCGCCGCTACGACATCGCCCGCAGCGCCCGCCAACTCCTGGACGTCTACGACCTGGCCCTCTCCACACCGCCGGCCCGCTCGCCCCGGGGCTCCGCCCCGGAGCCGCCGGTTGACCCGTATCCGACCACCCGTAACAACTCCCTCCACCCAGGAAGTGAGCACGCTCATGGCTGACACCGTCGATCAGAAGAAGGCCGAGAAGAAGGCCGAGAAGACGGCCGAGGAGAAGGCCGAGAGGAAGACCGAGAGGAACGGCGAGGAGAAGGGCGCGAAGAGGCGCGAGAAGAGGGGCCCGCGCCGCGCCCGGCGGCGGCCGAAGGCGCCCGTCTGGTGGCCGCTGCCGGCCTGCGCGCTGCTCGGGCTCGCCGCGGGCGGCGCGTACGGGGTGCTCAAGGCCCCCGAGTACGCCGCCACCAGCTACGTCGTCGCCGTCCCCGACGACACCACCGAGCCGGCCACCGCCCTCGGCTTCGCCCAGGCGTACGCCCGTATCGCCACCAGCAGCTCCACCCTCGCCTACGCCCAGCCCCGGGCCGGGATCAGCGCCCAGACGCTGCGGACCCAGGTGCGGGCCGAGACCTCGCCCGAGTCCCCGATGATCGCCATCACGGGCACCTCGAAGAGCCCGTCCGAGGCCGCCGACATCGCCAACGCCGTCGCCGACGCCCTGTCGCTGAGCAGCAATCAGGCAGCCAAGAACACCGGCGTGCAGCTGCTCCTCTTCAACCAGGCCGTCGCGCCGAACGCCCCCGCCTCCCCTTCGGCCCCCATCAGCGGCGGCGTCGGCATGTGTGCGGGCGGTCTGCTCGGCGGACTCTGGCTGCTCGCCCGGCCCGCCCGCCGCAAGCCGGAGGAAGCGGCCGCGGAGGCGGAGGCGGAGGTGGAGGTGGACGAGGGGCGCGAGCCCGTCGTCGAGGAGTACGCCTCGCTCCCCGCGCAGGGTGAGCACACCGAGACCAAGGAGAAGGAGTCCGTGCGATGACGTCGGGCTCCGCCGGGGCCCTGTCGGTGACGCTGTGCCGCGACCCCCGGCAGTTCGCCGCGCTGGAGGAGCCGTGGAACCGGCTCGTCCGCGGCTGTCCCACCGCCACCCCCTTCCAGAGCCACGCCTGGCTGCACTCCTGGTGGCTGTCGTACGGGAAGGACGGCCGGCTCCGGATCGTCCTCGTGCGGCGCGGCGAGGAACTGGTCGGCGCGGCCGCGCTGATGCTCGTACACCGGCCGCTCCCGCTGCTCGTGCCGCTCGGTGGCAACATCACCGACTACTTCGACGTGCTCGTGGCGGCGGACCACGCCGACCAGGTCGTCCCGGCGCTGGCCCGCGGGCTGCACCGGGCCGCCCGGGGCGCGGTCGTCGACCTGCGCGAGGTCCGCCCCGGGGCCGCCGTCGAGCGGCTCCACAAGCACTGGCCCGGGGTGGGCGCCCAGCTCGCCGACTCCACCTGCATGGAGCTGCCCGCGCTGCCCTTCGACGAGCTGGTCAAGCGGATGCCGGCCTCCGGCGCCCAGCGGGTCCGGGCCAAGCTCCGCAAGACCGACGCGGCCGGGATCGAGGAACACGAGGTCACCGAGCAGGAAGTGCCGCGTGCCGTACGGACCCTGCTGCGGCTCCACGAGAAGCAGTGGCGCGGCCGCGGGGTGACGCCCGAGCACCTCAGGCCCCGCTTCGCCGAGCACCTGACCCGGGCCACCCGGCGGATGGTGCGGGCCGGGGAGGGCCGGCTGACGGAGTTCCGGCTGGACGGGAAGGTGGTGGCCGTCAACGTCACGCTGCTGTCGGCCGCGCTGAGCGGCGGCTACCTCTACGGGGCGGACCCGGACCTGCGCGAGCGCAAGGTGGACGTGGCCACGCTGCTGCTGCGCTACGAGGCCGGGCGGGCGCTCGCCGAGGGCCGGCCGGTGGTGAGCTTCCTGCGCGGCAACGAGCCGTACAAGAACCACTGGCGGCCCGAGACCGTGGTCAACCAGCGGTTCCTGCTGGCCACGACGGCGCTCGCGCCCCTGCTGCGGCTGCACGAGTCGCAGGTGACGGGGCGCGAGCGGGCGGTGGACGCGCTGCGGGAGGCGCTGCCGGCCGCCAGGGACTGGCGTGCGCGGCTCAACGAACTGCGGGTGCGATGACCCGTCTAGAAGGGCCAGAAGCCGGAGTCCTTGCCCCAGCCGATCTGTACGCAGACCGACTGCTTGCCGACGAGCTTGGACAGCCACTCGCCGAAGTTGAGCGGGATGCACCACTGCCTGATGTTGAGCGGCGGGTCGGCCGGCTGGGGCTGCGTCGGTGTCGGCGGGGGCGTGGACTCGGGCTTCGGCACCAGGGGGCTCGGCGCCACGGGCGAGGGCGCCGGGGCCGGCACCTCCGGGGTGGGGGCGAGGGGGCTCGGGGTGACCGGGAGCGGAGCCTCGGGGCTCGGCGTGTCCGGGTCCTCGGGCGTGGGGGCCACGGGGCTCGGGGTCACCGGCAGCGGTGCCTCGGGCGACGGGGTGACGGGGCTCGGGCTCACGGGCAGCGGTGCCTCGGGCGACGGTGCGACCGGGCTGGGGCTTACGGGGAGTGGTGCTTCGGGCGACGGCGCGACCGGGCTCGGGGTCACCGGCAGTGGTGCCTCGGGCGACGATGCGACCGGGCTGGGGCTTACGGGGAGTGGTGCTTCGGGCGACGGCGCGACCGGGCTCGGGGTCACCGGCAGTGGTGCCTCGGGCGACGGGGCTTCCGGGCTGGGGGTCACGGGCAGTGGTGCTTCGGGCGACGGGGTGACCGGGCTCGGGGCTTCGGGGCTGGGGGTCACGGGCAGTGGTGCTTCGGGCGACGGGGTGACCGGGCTCGGGGCTTCCGGGCTCGGCGACACCGGGCTCGGGCTCACCGGGGTCGGGACCACCGGGCCGGGCCGCTCCTGCCGCAGCGCGGCGCGGAAGACCTGCGCGGACAGCGGGTTCTGCTTGCACTGCCATACGCCGTGCGGGCAGTAGTCGGTGATGGTGTGGTAGATCGGCCGGTGCTGCTCGATCCACTGCAGCATGCGCCGCACGTACTCCGGATTGTCCCCGCGCCGGAACAGCCCCCACTCCGGGTAGGAGATCGGCTTGCCGTGTGCTTTCGCGAAGTCGACATGCTCCTGGAGACCGTACGGCTGGGTGATCTGGTCGTCGAAGCTCCGGCCGGGAGCCTGGTCGTACGAATCCATTCCGATGATGTCGACCACGTCGTCGCCGGGGTAGCACTTGGTCCAGCCGATCGCGTCCGTACCCCTGTTCGGGGCGAAATCGAACTTGAACTTCTGCCCGGGTACCGCCCGCATCGTGTTGACGACGCGCCTCCAGTACGTCTTCCAGTTCTCCGGGTCCGGCCCGCAGCGGTGGGTGTAGGTGACGCCGTTCATCTCCCAGCCGAGCACGATCACCGTGTCCGGGACGCCGAGCGACACCAGCCGCTCGGCGAGCTTCTGGAAGTGCCGGTCGTAGCGGCCCGCCGCGCCGGCCCGGATCAGCCGGGCCACCTGGTAGTCGGGCACCCGGCCCTCGTTCCGGGCCTGCATGGGCACGTTGAGGACGAACATCCGGTCGTCCCGGGCCCGGCGCCACTCGGCCCAGTCGTCCAGGAAGTCGACGTTCCCCTCGATGCCGCCCCACCTGTCGCCGGGGAGGTAGGTGTGTCCGACCCGGATCTCCTTGCCGCCCAGCCAGCGCGAGAGGTACGGGATGCGGGCCACCCCGGGCGGCCCGTAGTCGAGATAGGCGCCCATGGCGATGCCCGAGCCCTGGGGCGGGTCCTTCTCGGGCGCCTCGAACGCGGCCCCGGTCGCGAGCAGTCCGGCCGTGACCGTACCGATGCAGGTGCTCGCCAGTCGGCGGCGTGGTCTGGGCATGGCGTCTCCCGAGCTTTCCTGAATCGGTGTGCTTACCAAAGACGTTAGGCATCAGATCTGACGATTGGCCTGCCCGGTGACAGCTGCGTAGGCCATTCGCATCTGCGCACCATCCCCGCTTGGTCCGACTAGGTGAAAGACACCGTTGCCATGCACGCGTATCTCAACCATGTGCCCGCAGTTCTGCTCAGACTCGATCGGAATCCGTTCCACCACGGAACCCTTGGCGCCGTCAGATCCCTTGGCCGCAGGGGCGTGGAGGTCCATGCCGTCGTCGAGGCCGGGGGAGGTCCCATGGGGCGTTCGCGCTATCTGCACGCCGTGCATCCCGGGCCGGAGGGCGGGCTGGATCCGGAGGCGCCGGAGGCGCTCCTGGAGTGCCTGACCGGGGTCTCGGAGCGGATCGGCAGGCCCGCCGTGCTCGTTGCCATGGACGACCTGAGCGCGATCGCCGTGTCCCGGGTCGCGCCGATGCTGATGGACCGTTACCGGATTCCCCATCAGCCCGACAACCTGCCGGCCAGGGTGGCGGACAAGGCCGAGCTGGCCCGGCTCTGCGCGCGCTGGGACATCCCGCACCCGGAGACCGTCGTCCCGGCGAGCGGGGCCGAGGCGGCGGAGGCCGCCTGGCGGCTCGGCCTGCCCGTGGTCGCCAAGTGGAGCCGGCCCTGGCTGCTGCCGGCCGGGGGCGGCGGACTGCGGAGCACCACGCTGGTGCACACGGCCGCCGAGGCGCGCCGGCTGTACGAGCGCTCCGCCGAGGCCGGGAGCCGGCTGCTGCTCCAGCGGTTCCTGCCGGCCGGGCCGGACACCGACTGGTTCTTCCACGGCGCCTTCGGCCGGGGCGGGCATCCGCTGCTCGCGGGGTCGGGCCGCAAGGAGCTGTCCTGGCCGGTGCGGACGGGGCTGACGGCCTTCGGGCGCTGGCTGCCGGATCCGGCGGTGGAGGAGGCGGGGCTGCGGCTGGCCGAACGCCTCGGCTACCAGGGGATCCTGGACCTCGACTTCCGCCGGGACGAGCGCGGCACCTTCCGGCTGGTGGACTTCAACCCCCGGCCGGGCGCGCAGTTCCGGCTGTTCACGGACGCGGCCGGGCTGGACGTCGTACAGGCGATGTACCTGGATCTGACGGGCCAGCGGGTCCCGGCCTCCTCGGGCGGACCGGGCCGGGTGTTCGTCGCCGAGAACTACGCGCTGCTGGCAGCGGTCCGGGGCGGCTCCCTGTCCCGCCGCCCGCCATCCGCCCCGGCGGAGCGGGCGGCCCCGGCGCCGGACCGGACGGCGGGGGAGCGGGGGCGGGTGGAGACGGCCTGGTTCGCCGCCGACGACCTGCTGCCCTTCCTGGCCATGCTCGGCGCCTTCCTCGGCCGCGGGTTCGGCAAGGGCGCGCGCGCCCTGCGGGGCATCCCCGCGCAGGCCAACGGGCGGCGGCGCACCGCCCGCACGGAGTCGGCGCGGGCGCCCCGCCAGCGCGGCGGCCGGGAGCAGCCGCCCGCCACGCGGGGAGGCCCGGCCTCCCGCCCGGCGCCGCCGGAGGCCCCGGCGGCGCCGGACGAGCTGGTCACCCGGTAGCGGGACCGACCGGGCCGAGTACGCAGACGATGGAGCTGAAGGGACAGCCGTGACGCGGATGGACGATCTCGTGGTGATCGGCGCGGGCCCGTACGGGCTGTCGATCGCCGCGCACGCTGCGGGCGCGGGGCTCGACGTACGGCTGCTGGGGCGGCCCATGGCCTCCTGGCGGGACCACATGCCCGACGGCATGTACCTGAAGTCGGAGCCGTGGTCCTCCAACCTGTCCGCGCCCGGCGGGCGCCACACCCTGGCCGAGTACTGCGCCACCCGCGGACTGGTCGCGGAGCACGGCAATCCGCTGCCGATCGGCACCTTCAGCGCGTACGGGATGTGGTTCGCCCGGCAGGCCGCGCCCGAGGTGGAGGAGGTGACCGTCACGGAGGTGACCCCGCAGGGCGACGGCTTCCGCGTCCGCACCGCCGAGGGGCCTCCGCTGCTGGCCCGTACGGTCGCCCTCGCGGTCGGGGTGATGCCCTTCGTCCACCTGCCCCCGGCGCTGCGGGACCTGCCGCCGGCCCACTACTCCCACAGCAGCGGCCACCGGGACCTGGCCCGTTTCGCCGGCCGCGAGGTCGCCGTGCTCGGGGCCGGGCAGGCGGCCCTGGAGACGGCCGCCCTGCTGGCCGAGCAGGGCGCCCGGCCGTGCCTGGTGGCCCGGCGTTCGCGGCTGAACTGGAACACCGTGCCGCAGCCGCTGAGCCGGCCGCCGCTGCGCGCCCTGCGCGAACCGCACAGCGGGCTCGGCACCGGCTGGCGCAGCTGGGTGTGGTCGGAGCTGCCCTGGGCGGTGCGGCGGCTGCCCGCCGCCACCCGGGAGCGGATCGCGGCGACCGCGCTGGGCCCGGCCGGGGCCTGGTGGCTGCGGGACCGCTTCGAGCGGCGCGTCCCCGTCCTGCTCGGGCACCACCTGCACCGGGCCGTCGCGGTGGGCGGGCGGACCCGGCTCGGGCTGACCACCAGGTCGGGGGAGTCCGTGGTGCTGGACACGGCGCACGTCATCGCGGCCACCGGCTTCAGCCCCGACCTGGCCCGGCTGGAGCTGCTCGACGCGGGGCTGCGGGCCGCGCTGGAGACCGTGGGCGACACCGGGACGCCGGAGCTGAGCCCCGGCTTCGAGTCCTCGTGGCCCGGGCTGTTCTTCGCGGGGCTGCTGACGGCTCCCTCATTCGGCCCTTCCATGCGATTCGTGCACGGTGCGGGCTTCACGGCGGGGAGACTGGTGAAAGGAGTCCGCAGGCGCCTCGGTGCCAGGGGTCCGCTGCCGGGTTCCACCAGGACCTACGACCGGGCTGCCTCCGGGCAACCCCAGACGTATCTGCGGTGAGAGGGGTCCGCGATGAGCGCGGAGCGAGCACAGGGCCGCGGCTGGGTACGCATTCCCGCCAGCCGTGGGGAACAGCCCGCCACGGCCCGGACCACCGGGTACGACCGGACGACCGGATACGACAGGACCGCCGGGTACGACAGGCCGTCCGGCTACGACAGGACGTCGGGCTACGACCGGACGACCGGATACGACAGGACCGCCGCCTACGACCAGGCCCCGTACGCGACCGCCCCGCACATCGTCCAGCCCGCCATCTACCTCACCCTCGTCAAGCGCTGGCGGGAGGCCGGGCGCACTCTTCCGGGGCATCCTGACGAGGAGTGGGAGCGGCTGATCTCCCAGCCGTGCTGGCCCGGCCGTTAGGTGGTGTGACTCGTGGCAGCGGCGGACCGCGACAGATCCGGGGAGGACCGCAAGCCCCCCGGGACCGGGCCCGGGGAGCGGCTCGCGCTGAACGGCATGGGCAGCTTCGAGTGGGACCTGGCGGCGGGGACGCTGGAGCTGGACGAGGCCGGGATGCTCGTCTTCGACCTGGAGCCGGAAGAGCTTGACGGGACCCCGCAGGCGCTCGGGCTGCGGATCCCGCCCGCGGACGCGGGCCGGCTGCGCCAGGCCGTCGCGGACGTGCTGGAGAGCGGCGGGGAGTCGTACGGCGTCTACTTCACCGTGCAGCGGCGCGACGGCCGCGACCAGTGGACCCACACCTCGGGCCGGGTGCTGCGCGCGGAGGACGGGCAGGCGTACCGGATCGTGGGGATCGTCCGGGACGCGACGGCGGAGCTCGCCCAGGCCACGCAGCTGCGCAAACTGGAGTCGGCGCGGGCGCAGCAGACGACGATCGTGCAGCGGACCACGGAGGCCCTGTCGCGGGCGGTGACGGTCGACGACGTCACGGCGGCCCTGACCGGGGCGGGCGCGCTGGAGCGGCTCGGTGCGGACGGGCTGGCCCTGGGGCTGGTCGAGGGCGGCACCATCAAGATCATCGCGCTGAGCGGGGAGTCGCTGGAGATCCTCAGCGAGCGGCGGTTCACCCGGCTCGACGGCTCGCTGCCGCTGTCGCACGCGGTGATCACCCGGCAGGCACGTTTCGTCACCTCGCTCAGGGCGCTCGGCGCGGAGTTCCCGCTGCTCAGCGACTACCTGAACCGCATCCAGTTCGACGCGGCCGCCTATCTGCCGCTGATCGCGCAGGCCAAGGCCATCGGCGGGCTGGTGCTCTTCTACCGGCGGCGCACCGAGTTCAGCCCCGAGGAGCGCAACCTGTGCCTCGGCCTCGCGGGCATCGTCGCCCAGTCCCTCCAGCGGGCGCTCCTCTTCGACCAGGAGCGGGAGTTCGCCACGGGCCTGCAGGCCGCCATGCTGCCCCGGCGGATCCCGGAGATCACCGGCGGGGAGATCGCGGTCCGCTACCACTCCGCGTGGAGCGGGCGGGAGGTCGGTGGGGACTGGTACGACGTGATCGCCCTGCCCCGCGACCGCGTCGGCATCGTGGTGGGCGACGTACAGGGCCACGACACGCACGCGGCGGCCATCATGGGCCAGCTGCGGATCGCGCTGCGGGCGTACGCGGGCGAGGGCCATCCGCCGTCCACCGTGCTGGCGCGGGCCTCCCGCTTCCTCGCCGAGCTGGACACCGAGCGCTTCGCGACCTGCATGTACGCGCAGGTGGACCTGGAGACCGGAGGCGTACGGGCGGTCCGCGCGGGCCACCTCGGCCCGCTGATCCGGCACACGGACGGGCGTACGGGCTGGCCCAACGTGCGCGGCGGCCTGCCGCTGGGGCTGGCCTCGGTGTTCGAGCAGGAGGACTTCCCCGAGACCCGCCTCGACCTGGTCCCGGGGGAGACCCTGGTGCTGTGCACGGACGGGCTGGTGGAGGAGCCGGGATCGGTCATCACCCAGGGCATGGAGGCCCTCTCCCACGCGGTGCGCAGCGGGCCGCAGGGGGCCGGGGCGCTCGCCGACCACCTCCTGGACCGGCTCTGGGAGCGCTGGGGCTCCGGCGACGACGTGGCCCTGCTCGTGCTGCGCCGGGCCCCCGACCCGGGCACCCACCGGGCGCCGCGCATCCACCAGTACGTGCACCAGGCCGACCCCGAGGGCCTCTCGGAGGCCCGCTACGCCCTGCGCCTCGCCCTGCGCGACTGGGGCATGCCCGACCTCGCCGACGACGTGGAGCTGGCGGCCGGGGAACTACTGGTCAACGCCCTGCTGCACACCGACGGCGGGGCGGTGCTGACCATGGAGGTGCTGCCGGAGCCGGTCCGGCGGATCCGGCTGTGGGTCAAGGACCGCTCCAGCGTGTGGCCGCGCCGGCGCACCCCGGGCGAGGCGGCCACGACGGGGCGCGGGCTGCTGCTGGTGGACGCGCTGGCCACGCATTGGGGCGTGGAGTCCCGGGGCGACGGCAAGGCGGTGTGGTGCGAGTTCGACGCCGGGGGCAACCCCCGGAGCGCGGAGTGACCCGGCGCTCACGCCGAGTTGTGGGGCCTCGGGGGCGGGGTGATGATGCGAACCATGGAACGGAACGTGCTGTGCGCAGGCTGAGCCAGGGCGCCGTGACGGGCGTCCTGGCCCTGCTCCTGCTGGCCGCCGGAGTGCCGACGGTCGTGGACTGGACGACGGGGCGCCCGCACGCGGACCCCGGCTGCCAGGCGGTGGCGTTCATGTCGATGACGGGCGTCGCGCCCGCGTGCCGCTGACGCCCTCCGGACGCGGGCGCCGGGCAGCGCCCGGCTCCGGTAGCGGCGGCTACCGGACCGGCGGGCGCGCACGGACCCGGGACGGCTCAGCGCTCCTCGTGGACCTCGACGTCCTGGGTGTCCTGGGCGACCGTGGCCACCGAGCGCGGCATCAGGTTCGGCGAGAGGTGGATCTCCTGGAGCTCGCCGGTGACCGTCGCGTGGCCCGGGTGCACGCTGCCCCTGACGAAGGCGGGCGCGTGCGCCACCCACTCGCGCTCCGTGCCGTCGCAGACGACCTCCCCGGCGCCGATGCTGAGCCGGCTGCCGTCCTGCTCGACGGTCGCCTTGATCTGCATCGCCCCGACGGGTGACGCCTGCTCGCAGTGGTAGGTGCCGGAAAGGGTGACGGCGCCGTCCTTTGCGATGTGAGCTTCAGGATGTACGGAAATACCCTGCTCGAAAACGGTGGCACCGGCCGGGACGGTGAATACCGTGGTGGCGGCCAGTGCGGACAGGGCTGCCAGCGCCATTCGGCGGCCGGACATGCGCATTTTTCCTCCAAGGGGATCGCGGTGGCGGGATTCCGCCGGAACGCATTGTGCTGGCAATCGGACGGCAACTGGCTCCGCGTGCTCGTGTCGGTGAGTGCAATTGCCCGCTCGGGCGCGTGAGACTGACCGAAATACATCCCCGAAGGGATCCCGCATGCGTCAGTCCGCCGCCCGCCGCCACACCCCCGTCCTCGCCGCCGCGCTCGTCCCGCTCCTCCTGCTCGGCGCCACCGCCTGCCAGAGCGCCCCCGAGGGCGCCGCGCTCGCCCCCGCCGCCGCGCCCGCCGTCCCGGCGGACGACGGGGCGCCGGGCGCCGAGGAGGCCCCCGACCGGACTGGGGCGAAGGACGCTCGTGTGGGTGATCCCGTACGGGTGCACGGGCAGCAGGTCGGCCGTCACCTCCAGGTAGTGCTGAACGCGTACGTGGACCCCGCGGTCAGCGTCGAGAAGAACTTCGCCCCGCCGGCCGGCAAGCGCTGGGTGGCCGCCTCGATGTCCTTCGTCAACGTGGGCGGGGCCTCGTACGGGGCGCTCGGACGCATGTGGGCGCACGACAGCGCGGGGCAGCGCCATCCGGTGGTACCGACCGGTGAACTGACGACCGGCAAACCGCTCGTCTTCGATTCCCTCGCGGTCGGTGAGCGGGCCGAGGGATGGGTGGTGTTCGAAATCCCGGAAAACGCTCGCATTGAGCGGATCCAGTACGCGGACGCGAACATCCAGGCGAATTCCGGAGGGGGATTCTGGGCCGTCTAGCCCGCCCGGGTGAAAGGCCGTGAAAGGGCCGGGGGAGAGACGACTAGGGTGCGGCGCATGACTTCCACTCAAGCCGAAATCGACCGGTCGCAGCTCGGCACCCTTTCGGTGCTCGCCTGGATCGGCGACCCCTCCGAGGCCCACGACATCCCGTACCTCCTCGCCTACTCCCTCGGGGACGGCCCGAAGGGCCCGGAGGCCGGCGAGGCGGCGGCCCGCGGGCTGCTGGAGGAGATCGGCCTGCCCATCGGTGACGTCGTCATGGACGGCACCCGCAGCCCGCGCACCTTCGCGGTGCAGATCGTGCTGATGGCGGGCAACCAGGTCACGCTGACCATGCCCGGCCTGAACGCGACGTGCATCGCACCCCCGGAGTGGGTCGCCGCCGCGCGCGAGAGCGGACAGGCGTACTTCCTCTTCGCCACGCGCGCCTGGCCCGAGGCCGTCCCGGGCAAGCCGGTGGCCCCGGAGGTGCTCCAGGCGTTCGCGGGCGACGAGGCGGTGCTCACCAGCAGCGCCCACTGCGTCATCGCGGTGCAGACCCTGCAGTAGCGAGCGCTGCCGTACAGCTCCGGCCGCCGGGCTCCCAGCCTGCCCGGCGGCCGGTTCCGGTTCTGCCTTCTCAGGGCCGCTCGAACGCGAACTTCAGCGAGCGGACCCGGTTGTCGAAGTTCGACCCCGCCAGATCGGGCAGGCCCACCGCGCGCAGGCCGACCGGGCGGGTCAGCAGCTCCCGGAAGAGGGCCTTCATCTCCACCCGGGCCAGGTGCGCGCCCAGGCAGAAGTGCGGCCCGCCGCCGCCGAAGCCCAGGTGCGGATTGGGCGAGCGGGTGATGTCGAAGGCGTCGGGGTCCGGGAAGACCGCCTCGTCGCGGTTGGCGGAGGCGTAGTACAGGACCACCTTGTCGCCCGGGCGGAACAGGTGTCCGTCCAGGGTGTGTTCGGCGGCTACCGTCCGGCGGAACTGGATGATCGGCGTCGAGTGACGGATCATCTCGTCCACCGCGCCGTCCGCGTACTTCTCGAAGTCCGAGAGCAGCAGGTCGCGCTGGTCGGGGTTGTCGGTCAGCAGGGTCAGGCCGTGGGTGATCGCGTTGCGGGTGGTCTCCACCCCGGCGACCATCAGGAGCGAGAAGAACGCCCCGAGTTGGCGGGCCCCCAGGGCCTGGCCGTCGACGTTCGCGCAGACCAGGGCCGAGATCAGGTCGTCGGTGGGGTGCTTGCGGCGCTCCCGCCCGATGCCGGCCACCATCCGCTGCATACGGGCGAGGGCCCGCAGGCCGCGCCCGGGCATCCGCAGGCGGGCGGCCAGGCCGCGCTCCACGCCGATGTTCTCGGAGGCGTGGTTGACGCGGTCGGCGATCTCGGCGCGGTGGCGCTCCGGGATGCCCATCATGTTGCAGATGACCTCCAGGGGCAGCCGGGAGGCCACCGCCGAGACGAACTCGTCGGGCCGGTCCTCCAGTACGTCGTCCACGATCCGGGCGGCGACCGTGTGGATGTCCTCCTCGGCCGCCGCCAGCAGGCGGGGCGTGAAGGCCCGCTGCACGATCTTGCGGAGCTGGGCGTGGTCGGGGCCGTCGAGGTTGACCATCGAGTCCCCGAACAGTGCGCGGACCCAGCGGGGCGGCTCGGGGGTGGTCACGCCGGGGGCGCTCGCGAACACCTTGGGCAGGCGGCTCGCCTCCTGGACCTGGGCGTGGCGCACGAGGGCCCAGTGGCCGGCACGGGGCCCTTCAGGGATGAACACGGGGGACTCCTCGGCCCGGAGCCGGGCGAACGCCGCCAGACGGTGGGCGGGGGGCGCCTGCCAGAAGCCGGGCTCGGCCAGTTCCCTGCCGGGGTCCTTGCCGGGGCGTGGTGCGGGGAGTGTCATGGGCAGGGCCTCTTCCTTCGGCGGGGGGCGTTCCGCGCTGCAAAACGGGTGCGGGGGTGCAGGAGTGACGGTTCGGCGCGCCGTCGTTGCCGCAGGGGTCAGTGGGGCGTTCGGGAGGCGAGGGTCATGCCGACCGCGACCGTCGCGGCCGCGACGAGGCCCGCGTAGAGGACCGCGTAAGGGCCGGTCCAGGTGCAGGCCAGGAGGACGAGCGCGGAGAGCGGGAGCGTCAGTTGCTGGGCCATGCCGCGTTTGAAGTGGCGGGAGTGCAGCAGCCACACCATCAGGAGGAACAGCGCGGCCGGGACCGTCACCGCGGCATTGGCGGCGACCTGGGAGATGTGCGCCTTGCCGACCGCGTGCTCGACGGCGACCTCGATGCCCGCCCCGATCGCCGCGCCGGAGGCGAAGATCAGCAGGTGGCCGTAACCCCACGGGATGGCCTCCCGGTTGGAGGTCAGGTGCTCGTGCATCGGCACCGCGAAGTAGATCCACCACGCCGCGAAGACGATCAGCAGCCCGCCTCCGGCGATGGGCAGCAGCTCGCCCAGCGCCTCGTGCTCGTCGAGCGCCGACTTCACCGCCACCGTGCTCGCCGCGATGGTCTCGCCGAGCACGATGATGGTGAACAGCCCGTACCGCTCCACGATGTGGTGCGCGTGCCACGTCGTCTGGTGCCCGCGCTCGGCCAGCACCGGGACCAGCAGCTCGGCCACCACCAGCACGAGGAACAGCCAGCGCTTGAAGTCGTCCGGGGCGAACAGCAGCCCCACCCACCCGGCCTGGCAGATCACCAGCCCGGCCGCGTACGTCAGCGCCGTCGTGCGGGCCGCACCGCTCTCCCCGGCGGCGGCCCGCAGCCACTGCGCCGTCAGGGCGACGCGCATGATGATGTAGCCGATGACGGCGACCGTCCAGTCGTTCTCGTCGAAGGCCCGGCTCACCCCCGCCGCGTAGACGAGCACACCGGCGATCTGCACCAGGGTCGCGATCCGGTACGGCACGTCGTCGACGTCGTAGGCGGAGGCGAACCACGTGAAGTTCATCCACGCCCACCACACGCCGAAGAAGACGAAGAAGTAGCCGATCACCCCCGTGCCGGGATGGCCCTCCGCCAGCGCGTGCACCAGCCGGGCGCCGGCCTGCGCGACCGCGACGACGAAGCAGAGGTCGAAGAACAGCTCCAGCGGGGTGGCCGCGCGGTGGTCCTCTTCGCGGCTGCGGGCGGTCATGGGGGAGTAGGCCATACCGGACAGCACAGCAGAGGATGCCGTGCTCAGCGGGCCAGACGCGCGGCCCTCAGCACACCGGTGCCCCGCGCGGAGGCCTCGTAGCGCTCCAGCACCAGCCGGGCCACGTGCGGATGGTCGGCCAGCGGTTCCGACACCGCCCACGCGCCCGAGCCGGCCAGCGCGTGCGTGAACCGGCCCGGGGCCAGCAGGTGCGCCGCCACCGCGATCCGGCGGTACCCGGCGGCACGGAGCGCGGCCAGGGCCTCGGGGACGGTGGGCCCGGCCGAGGTCAGGTAGGCGGGGACCACCGGGACGGGGTCGGGGCCCCCGTCGTGCTCCAGCAGCTCGGCGAGCCGGGCCGCGCAGGCCGCCGTACCGGCGGTGCCGCCCGGCCGGGAGGACCCGGCGCCCGCCAGGACCACCGCGTCGGCCCGCGTGTGGGGGCCCCGGCGGCGCTCGGCGTCGCGCAGCCGGCTCCGCACCGCCAGGGCGACCGCGTGCTCGCCGCCGAGGCCCTCGGTGAGCACGCAACCGGTGCCTTCGAGCACCGCGGGGATGTCGACGCGGCGGTGGTAGCCGTCGCCGAGCAGCAGCGGGACCACCACCGCGCGAGGGTGCTCCCGTACGACCTCGGCGAGGGACGGCACCTGCACTCCCCCAGCTACCGCTGGGGGGACCCCCAAGTGGCCGACGACCGCACGGACCCCGCTCATCGCCTCGATGGCGGTGATGAGCCGGCGGATGGTCGCGGCGGCGGCCGGGACGGCGCTGCCGTGCACGGCGAGTACGAGCATGCCTCCACGCTAGGCGCGGGCGAGGGCCGTGCCAGTGGCCCGAAGGGCACACCGAGGCGGGCCGCACGTCCTGCGGACGACGGGGCGCCCGACCCCTCCGCCGGGGCCCTTTTCCGCAGCTCACCGCCGTGTGGCGGACCTAGCGTCGAGGGAGGAGGCATACGCGGCCCGCGCGTGTGCACGGCTCAGGGACACACGGAGCGATACCCATGGCGCAGACGTTGGTGGTCATCGGCCACGGCATGGTGGGGCACCGCCTGCTGGAGGCGCTCGCCGAGCGCGACGCGCTCGCCGGCCCCGGGCGGCCGGGTGATTCCGGCTGGCACGTGACCGTCCTCGCCGAGGAGGAGCGCCCCGCATACGACCGCGTGCACCTGTCCGCCGCCTTCACCGGCTCCAGCGGCGAGGACCTCTCCCTGTGCGGGCCCGGCTTCCCCGAGCGGCACGGCATCGACCTGCGGCTCGGCGACCCGGCCGAACAGATCGACACCGCCGCCCGTACGGTCACCAGCCGGTCCGGGGCGGTCGTCGCCTACGACGCGCTGGTGCTGGCGACCGGCTCGTACCCGTTCGTGCCGCCGATCGAGGGCGCGGACGCCGAGGGCTGCTTCACGTACCGGACCCTCGACGACGTGGAGGCGCTGACCGCCTACGCCGGGCGGGCACGGACCGGTGTGGTCATCGGCGGCGGGCTGCTCGGTCTGGAGGCGGCGGGCGCGCTGCGCACCCTCGGACTGACCACGCACGTCGTGGAGTTCGCGCCCCGGCTGATGCCGCTCCAGGTGGACGACGGGGGCGCCGCCGCGCTGCGCGCCACCATCGAGTCGATGGGCGTCGCCGTGCACACGGGCGTCGGCGCGGCCGGTGTCGGGACCGACGGGGACGGCAGGGCCGTCAGCCTGCGGCTGACCAACGGCCGGGAGATCAGCGCGGACGTCGTGGTCTTCTCGGCGGGCGTGCGCCCGCGCGACCGCCTCGCGCGCGAGTGCGGACTGGCGGTCGGTGACCGCGGCGGCGTGGTGGTGGACGCGCACTGCCGGACCAGCGACCCGTACGTCTACGCGGTCGGTGAGTGCGCGCAGACCGTCGACGGCAGGGTGTACGGGCTCGTCGCGCCCGGCTACCAGATGGCCGAGACGGTCGCCGACGCCCTGGCCGGGGAGGGCGCGCTGACCTTCACCGGGGCGGACACCTCGACCAAGCTGAAGCTGATGGGCGCCGATGTGGCCTCCTTCGGCGACCCGTTCGCGCCGGAGGGCCGGGACGGCGCCGTGTCGGTGGTCTTCTCCGACGCGCGCGAGGGCGTGTACAAGAAGCTGCTGCTCGGCCCGGACGGCGCGCTGCTCGGCGGCATCCTGGTCGGCGACGCGGCGGCGTACGGCTCGCTGAAGCCGCACGCGGGGCGGGTGCTGCCGGCCCCGCCGGAGGCCTTCATCCTGCCCCCGTCGGAGGGGACGGCGCCGCCCGGCGCGGACGCGCTGCCCGACGAAGCGGTGGTCTGCTCCTGCCACAACGTCACCAAGGCGCAGGTCCGCGAGGCCGTCGTCACCGAGTCCCTCACCGACCTCGGCGGGATCAAGAAGTGCACCAAGGCGGGCACGGGCTGCGGCGGCTGCCTCGGCACCCTCCAGGCCGTCCTGGACGCCGAACTGGCGGCGGCGGGCATCGAGAAGCCGCGCGGACTGTGCGAGCACTTCGCGCTCACCCGGGCCGAGATCTACGAGAAGGTCCACACCGAGCACATCCGGAGTTTCAGCGAGCTGCTGGAGACGTACGGGCAGGGCGGCGAGGGCTGCGCCGTCTGCAAGCCGGTGGTGGCGAACGTGCTGGGCACCCTCGCCCCCGACCTGGGCATCGGGCACATCCTGGCGGGCGAGCAGGCGGCCCTCCAGGACTCCAACGACCTCTTCCTCGCCAACCTCCAGAAGGACGGCACCTATTCGGTCATCCCGCGCGTCGCGGGCGGCGAGATCACCGCCGAGCAGGTCATCGCCCTGGGCGAGGTGGCCCGCGACTACGGCCTCTACACGAAGATCACCGGCGCGCAGCGGATCGGGCTCTTCGGGGTCCGCAAGGAGCAGCTGCCGGACATCTGGCGGCGCCTGGGCGGGGCGGGATTCGAGTCCGGGCAGGCGTACGGGAAGTCCCTGCGCGCGGTGAAGTCGTGCGTCGGCGCCCGCTTCTGCCGGTTCGGGCAGGGGGACTCGATCCAGCTGGCGATCGACCTGGAGCTGCGCTACCGGGGCCTGCGCACCCCGCACAAGTTCAAGGGCGGGGTCTCCGGCTGCCTGCGCGAGTGCGCGGAGGCGCGCGGCAAGGACGTCGGGGTCATCGCCACCGCCAACGGCTGGAACCTGTACGTCGGCGGCAACGGCGGCGCGTCCCCGCGCCACGCGGACCTGCTGGCCTCGGACCTGACGAGCGGCGAACTCTTCGCGCTGATCGACCGGTTCCTCATGTACTACATCCGCACCGGGGAGCGCCTGGAGCGCACGGCGGCCTGGGTGGAGCGGCTGGAGGGCGGGGTGGAACACCTCCGCGAGGTCCTGATCGAGGACTCGCTCGGGATCTGCGCCGAGCTGGAGGCGCAGATGGAGCGGCACGTGGCGGCGTACGAGGACGAGTGGCAGGCGGTCCTGGAAGACCCGGCGGCCCTGGACCGCTTCGGGACGGTGGACTTCGGGGCGGCCGGTGAGGGAGTCCTGGAGCCGGGCCGGGGACGTACGGCGGTCCTGGCGGACGGCACCGAGGCGGCGGTCTTCAAGGACCGCGCGGGCACCGTGTACGCGGTCGGCAACCGCGACCCCTTCTCGGGTGCGGACGTGATCGCCAACGGCATCATGGGCTCGCGCGACGGCGTGCCGATCGTCGCCTCGCCGATGCACAAGCAGGTCTTCGACCTGCGGACCGGCGTCTGCCTGGACGATCCGGAGGTCTGCCTCCCGGTGCTTCCGATGAACTGATCTCTCGACCAACGGACTGTGGGCGACGGGACCTTGTCCCGTCGCCCACAGTCCGTTCTCCTCTGCCGCGGGGCCATGGGCGGGGCGGAACCTGGATAGGCAAGGACACCCCTCGACGCATGAGGACGAAGCCATGAGTTCCGCCACGCAGGACGCGGTACGGCCGCAGCTCGCCGATCCGGCGCAGTACAGGCCGGGCCGCACCATCACGGACTGGACGCCGCAGGACCCGTCCTTCTGGCGGTCCACCGGGAAGAGGGTCGCGACCCGCAATCTGTGGATCGCGGTGCCGGCCCTGCTGGTGGCCTTCGTGGTCTGGCAGGTGTGGAGCATCACCGCGACCAACCTGAAGGACGTCGGCTTCGGCTTCAGCCAGTCCCAGCTCTTCTGGCTGACGGCGGTCCCCGGCATCACCGGCGGCACGGCCCGGATCTTCTACACCTTCCTCGGCCCGATGATCGGCCAGCGCCGCTTCACGGCGATCTCCACCGTCGTGCTGGTCGTGCCGCTGCTGTGGCTGGGCTTCGCGGTGCAGAACCCGGACACCCCCTACGGCACGATGATCGCGATCGCCGCCCTGTGCGGCATCGGCGGCGCGAACTTCTCCTCCTCGCTGGCCAACATCGGCTTCTTCTACCCGAAGCAGGAGAAGGGCAACGCGACCGGCATCAACGGCGGCCTGGGCAACCTGGGCGTATCGGTGGTCCAGCTCCTGACTCCCATCCTGATCACGTCCTCCGTCCTCGCCATCGGGGCGGGCCAGAAGAAGGCCAACGGCTCGGAGATCTACCTCCAGAACGCCGCCTTCGTGTGGGTCCCGGTGCTCGTGGTCCTCGCCGCGGTGGCCTGGTTCGGCCAGAACGACCTGAAGGTGGCCTCCACTCCCTTCAGCCAGCAGAAGATCATCTTCAAGCGCAAGCACAACTGGCTGATGACCTGGCTGTACGTCGGCACCTTCGGCTCCTTCATCGGCTTCGCCGCGGCCCTCCCCCTCCTCATCAAGACGACCTTCCCCGCGTACTCGGTGGCCACCTACGCCTGGATGGGCCCGGCCCTTGGCGCGCTGGCGCGCTGGGCGGGCGGCTGGATCGCCGACAAGCTGGGCGGTGCGCGGGTGACGATCCTGTCCTTCGTGGGCATGGCGCTCTCGATCATCGGCGTGATCAACTTCCTCCCCGCGGGCTCCTCTTCAGGCCATTTCTTCGGCTTCTTCCTCTGCTTCCTGTCGGCGTTCTTCTTCTCGGGCATCGGCAACGGATCGACCTTCCGGCAGATCCCGGTCATCTTCCGGGGCCAGCACCTGAAGGGCCTGACGGAGGGCACCCCGCGGTACGCGGCCGCGCTGAAGCAGGCGGAGATCGAGTCGGGCGCGGTCACGGGCTTCACGGCCGCGATCGCCGCCTACGGCTTCTTCTTCATCCCGGCGATGTTCGCCAACTTCGCCGTGACGAGCGCGATGTGGGGCTTCGTGGGCTTCTACGCCTCCTGCGTGGTCGTGGCCTGGTGGTTCTACGCCCGCCCGGGCGCCGAAGCCCCCAGCTAGGCGCGGGCCCCCGGGGCTCCGCCCCGCACCCCGCGCCTCAAACGCCGGCCAGATCCAGCCCCTCCGGCGTTTGAGGAGCGGGGTCTGGGGCGGAGCCCCAGCAGCGGCGCCGCAGGCGAACTCCGCGCCGCCCCGCCGGGCGCCCGGGCGCGGACACGACCAGCCCCCGGCGCAGCCGGAGCGGCAGACACGAAAGGCCACGCCAGTGCTCGGCATGTTCCTGCAACTCGGCGTCATGGTGGCGGCCATCACCCTCGGCTCCCGCAAGGGCGGCGTGGCCATGGGGCTCTGGGGGGCCGTCGGGGTCTTCGTGCTCGCGACGTTCTTCGGCGTCACCCCCGCCGACACCTCCGGCATCGTCGACGTCATGTTGATCATCCTCGCGGTGATCACGGCCGCCGCCGCCATGGAGGCCGCCGGCGGCATCGACCACCTCGTCGGCCTCGCCGAGCGGGCCATCCGCCGCAAGCCCAGCCGCGTCGTCTACGTCGCGCCCCTGGTCTCCTGGGCCTTCACCCTCGGCGCGGGCACGGCCCACGTCTTCTACCCCCTGCTCCCCGTCATCCACGACGTGGCCCGCGAGGGCGGGGTCCGGCCCGAGCGGCCCATCGCCGTCTCCTCCATCGCCGCCACCTTTGGTATCACCGCGTCCCCCGTCTCCGCCGCCATGGCCGCCATGATCGTGATGTTCGACGGCGACGGCTGGAACCTGCCCCGCATCATGGCCGTGGCCGTTCCGGCCACCCTGCTGGGCGTCCTCGCCGCCGCCACCGTGCAGGCGAGGGTCGGCAAGGAGCTCGAACGGGACCCCGAATACCTGCGCCGTCTCGCCGCCGGGGAGATCGAGGCCCCCGCCCCCGCCGAAGCGGCCCCGCCGCCGCGACCCCGGGCGCGCTGGTCCGCGTACCTCTTCCTCGGCGGGACCGTCGCCGTGGTCGTCAGTGGTCTCTTCCCCGCCCTGCGCCCGGCGACCGGCAAGGGGCCGCTCTCCATGCCCGCCACCATCGAGATCCTGATGATGTCGGTGGCGGCGCTGATCCTCCTCTTCTGCAAGGTGGACGCCAAGCGCATACCGGGGACGGACGTCGCCAAGTCCGGCCTGGTCGCGGTCATCGGCGTCTTCGGTCTGTCGTGGCTCGGGCTGTCCTTCATCGGGGCCAACGAGGGCCGGATCACCGGCGCCCTCGGCGGGGTCGCGCAGGACCACCCCTGGTTCTTCGCCATCATGCTGCTGCTCCTCTCCGCGCTGCTCTTCAGTCAGGCCACCACCACGAAGGCCCTGATGCCGCTCGGGCTGGCACTCGGCATACCGGCCCCCCTGCTCATCGCGATGTGGCCCGCCGTGAACGGCTATTTCCTGCTGCCGACCTACGGCACCTTCATCGCGGCGATCAACTTCGACCGGACCGGCACCACTCGCGTCGGCCGCTTCGTCGTCAACCACTCCTTCATGCTGCCCGGCCTGATCACGACGTGCGTCGCGGTATCCACAGGCTTCGCTCTGGTTCGGTTTGTCTGATTTTTCGAGATTCTTGTGAAAGCATTCACAAGCTCACGATGGACCTTCGGCCTGCCGAAAAGCCCAGGTCGGAGGCGATGGAGAGGTTCGTCGGCGGAAGATCGCAGGACCTTCGGGCCCCAGCTCAGGACCAACGCGGCGCCAAATGATCGATCAAAAGGCGTGCAATGGAGACAAGCAAAGAGGCGACTGAAGAAGGTGCGGGCGATGACTGCCACCCCTGCGGAGACCACGAGGAACGGCGAGGCCTGGGAGGGCTTCAAGGGCGGGCTGTGGCGCGACGCCATCGACGTCCGCGACTTCATCCAGCAGAACTACACGCCGTACGAGGGCGACGACACCTTCCTCGCCGGCCCCACCGCCCGCACCACGGCCGTGTGGAAGGCGATCACGGACAAGTTCCCGGAGGAGCGCGAGAAGGGCGTCTACGACGTCGCCCACGACATCCCGTCGTCGATCACCGCTCACGCCCCCGGCTACATAGACCGCGACAAGGACCTCATCGTCGGCCTCCAGACGGACGCCCCGCTCAAGCGCGCGATCATGCCGTACGGCGGCTGGCGCATGGTCGCCGGCGCGCTGGAGACCTACGGCTACCCGGTCTCCGAGGAGCTGGAGAAGGTCTTCACCGAGTACCGCAAGACCCACAACGCCGGCGTCTTCGACGCCTACACCCCCGAGATCCGCGCCGCCCGCAAGGCCGGCATCGTCACCGGCCTGCCGGACGCGTACGGCCGCGGCCGCATCATCGGCGACTACCGCCGCGTGGCCCTCTACGGCGTCGACCGCCTCATCGCCTTCAAGAAGGAGGAGAAGGAGGAGCTGAACGCCCTCCCGGCCGGGAACCGTTCACTGGAGGAGACGATCCGCCTGCGCGAGGAGCTCTCCGAGCAGATCCGCGCCCTCGCCGAGCTCAAGGCGATGGCGGCCTCCTACGGCCACGACATCTCCGGCCCGGCCGCCACCGGCCGCGAGGCCATCCAGTGGCTGTACTTCTCCTACCTGGCTGCCGTGAAGGAGCAGAACGGCGCGGCCATGTCGCTGGGCCGCACCTCCACCTTCGTCGACGTCTACCTCCAGCGCGACATCGAGGCCGGCGTCCTGACGGAGGAGCAGGCGCAGGAGCTGGTCGACGACTTCATCATCAAGCTGCGCATCGTCCGCTTCCTGCGCACCCCGGAGTACGACGAGCTGTTCTCCGGCGACCCGACCTGGGTGACCGAGTCCATCGCCGGCATGGGCGAGGACGGCCGCCCGCTGGTCACGAAGACCTCCTTCCGCTACCTCCAGACCCTCTACAACCTCGGCCCGGCCCCCGAGCCGAACATGACGGTCTTCTGGTCGCCGCAGCTGCCGCAGGGCTTCAAGGAGTTCTGCGCCCGCGTCTCGATCGACACCTCCTCGGTGCAGTACGAGTCCGACGAGCTGATGCGCCCCCGCTTCGGAGACGACACCGCCATCGCGTGCTGCGTCTCGGCGATGCCGGTCGGCAAGCAGATGCAGTTCTTCGGCGCCCGCGTGAACCTCGCCAAGACCCTCCTCTACGCGATCAACGGCGGCCGGGACGAGAAGTCCGGCGCCCAGGTCGGCCCCGAGACCGGAGCCCTGACCTCCGAGGTGCTGGACTACGACACGGTCATGGCGAAGTTCGACGAGCAGATGGAATGGCTCGCCGAGACCTACGTCCACGCCCTGAACGTCATCCACTACATGCACGACAAGTACGCCTACGAGCGCATCGAGATGGCGCTGCACGACCGCGACGTGCGCCGCACCATGGCCTGCGGCATCGCCGGCCTGTCGGTGGCGGCCGACTCGCTGTCCGCCATCAAGTACGCCAAGGTCACCGCCGTGCGCGACGAGACCGGGCTCGCCACCGACTACGTCGTCGAGGGCGACTACCCGGCCTACGGGAACAACGACGACCGCGTCGACGACATCGCCGTGTGGCTGGTCGAGGAGTTCATGAGGAAGGTGCGGAAGCACGAGACGTACCGGGGTGCCGAGCACACCCAGTCCGTGCTGACCATCACCTCGAACGTCGTCTACGGCAAGAAGACCGGCAACACCCCGGACGGGCGCCGCGCCGGCGAGCCGTTCTCCCCGGGCGCCAACCCGATGAACGGCCGCGACACCCACGGCTACGTCACCTCGGCGCTGTCGGTCGCGAAGCTCCCGTACGAGGACGCCGAGGACGGCATCTCGCTGACCAACACCGTCACCCCCGACGGCCTGGGCCGCACCCCCGAGGAGCGGATCAAGAACCTGGCGGGCGTGCTCGACGGCTACATGGCGGTCGACGGCTTCCACATGAACGTGAACGTGCTCAACCGCGACACGCTCATGGACGCCATGGAACACCCGGAGAACTACCCGCAGCTGACCATCCGCGTCAGCGGCTACGCGGTGAACTTCGTCCGCCTCACGCGGGACCAGCAGCTCGACGTGCTGAACCGCACCTTCCACGGCTCGCTCTAGAGCCTCCAGACCGCGCGGCCCGGGACCGGGCCCTCACCCCGGCCCCGGGGCCGCGCGATTCACCGTCTTCGAACAGACAGCTCAGGGGTGCCTGCCATGACCGTCCTTCTCGGCTCGAACATCGCCCGCGCCGCCGCGCCCGCCGCCCCCACCACTCTCGCGGCCGCCGCGACCCAGCGGCCCAGCGAGGGCTCGGTGCACTCCTGGGACCTGTCCACCGGCGTCGACGGCCCCGGGACGCGCTTCGTCACCTTCCTCTCCGGATGCCCGCTGACCTGCCTGTACTGCCACAACCCCGACACGTGGAAGATGCGCAACGGCAAGCGGACCTCCGCCGACGACGTGATCGCCGAAGCCGCCAAGTACCGCAAGTTCATCGCCGCGTCCGGCGGCGGGGCCACCGTCTCCGGCGGGGAGCCGCTGCTCCAGCCCGTCTTCGCGGGCGAGCTGCTGCACCGGATGAAGCACGAGCTGGGCCTGCACACCGCCCTGGACACCTCGGGATTCCTCGGCGTCCGGGCCACCGACGCCCTTCTGCGCGATGTGGACCTGGTCCTGCTCGACATCAAGTCCTGGGACCGGGAGACCTACAAGAAGGTGACCGGCCGCCCGCTGCGGCCCACCCTCGACTTCGCCCAGCGCCTCGCCGACCTCGGCAAGGAGGTCCACCTGCGGTTCGTGCTGGTGCCGGGCCTGACCGACGCGCCCGAGAACATCGAGGGCGTCGCCGCCTTCGCCGGAAGCCTCGGCAATGTCTCGCGGGTCGACGTACTGCCCTTCCACAAGCTGGGCGAGGGGAAGTGGCAGGCGCTGGAGATGAACTTCACGCTGCACGACACCCCGTCGCCCACCGCGGAGCAGGTGGCGGCGGCCAGGGCGATCTTCGCGGCGCAGGGCCTGACGGCCATCTGACCCGTTCAGCCCAATTGCATGTACGGCATAACGGGCTGAAACGGTACATCCCACTTAGCGTGGTGGTGTGTCCGAGCCCACCGAAGTCCTCGCCGAAGCCCCGCCGCCACCAGCCGGGGCACCCCAGGTCCCCACGCCGGTCAGTCGATCCGTCACCACCCGGGCCACCCTGGCCGGCACCCTCGTATCGCTGCTCCTCATCGTCGCGATCGTGCTGGGCAGCCGGTTGCTGCGCGACTTCGACTCGGCGCTCCTGCCGTATGCCGTCGCCACCGTCTTCCTGGCCTTCGGCGTGGCCTACCGGTACACCGTCTGGGTCTCCGCGCCGGGTGCCCGGCGCCTCTTCAAGAAGGGCTTCGGCAGCTTCTTCTCGGCCGACAACTTCAAGAAGGCGCCCACTGCCCTGCCGAAGATGATCGCCACCTACCTCGGCTTCCAGAAGTTCCTCGGCGCCCGGTCACGCTCCCGCTGGGCCGCCCACCAGCTGATCTTCTGGGGCTGCCTGCTGGCCGCCGCGATCACCTTCCCGCTCACCTGGGGCTGGTTCACCTTCACCTCGGACAGCGGCTCCGGCCCCGGCTACGAGATGCGGATCTGGGGCTTCAAGATCCTCGGCTTCGACTCGCTGAACCTCGTGGGCTGGCTGATGTTCCACGGCCTGGACATCG
Source organism: Streptomyces sp. NPDC048337 (assembly GCF_043201175.1). NCBI lineage: Bacteria > Bacillati > Actinomycetota > Actinomycetes > Kitasatosporales > Streptomycetaceae > Streptomyces > Streptomyces sp. NPDC048337. The sequence goes on along the minus strand of NZ_JBICYR010000013.1, from coordinate 110,837 downwards.
CCGCCGTGCTGGTCATCCCCGGCGCCTCGTACTTCCTGTGGCGCCGGATGAAGGACCGCGGCGCCATCACCGGCCAGCGCTTCGCCTACGACCTGCTGCCGCTGATCTGCCTGATCGTGATCTCCGTGACCGGGCTGCTGCTCACCTTCTCGTCGATCTTCCTGCACGGCGGCGGCTACGAGTTCCTCGCGATCCTGCACATGGTGTCGGTGGTGTTCACCCTCATCTACATCCCGTTCGGGAAGTTCTTCCACATCGTCCAGCGCCCGGCCGCCGTCGGCATGCAGCTCTTCAAGTACACCGCCCGCCAGGACGAGCAGGTCTTCGCCTGCAAACGCTGCGGCGAACCCATCGACACCACCCCGTACGTCGAGAACCTGCGCGGCACCATGCAGGACCTGAAGCTCGACTTCAACGCTTTCGTGGAGTACTGCCCGCGCTGCAAGCGGGTGCTGCGCGGCAACGCCTACCTCTCGCACGTCAAGAAGGGCTTCAAGTGACCGCGACGGACCCCACGAAGAGGGCCCCGCTGCCCATCGACCCCTCCATCGCCCCGCCCGGCACCCGCAACTTCCGGGACGCCGGCGGCATCCCCGCCGACCGGTGGCACGCCGACCAGAACGGCGAGACCCTCGTCCCCACCCACTGCTGCTTCTGCGGCGTGCAGTGCGGGATGTACCTCCGCGTGGACAAGGGCGGCAAGGTCTTCGGCGTCGAGCCCCGCAACCACGACATCAACCGGATGCGGCTGTGCCCCAAGGGCATCAACGCCTACCAGCAGGTCAACCACCCGGACCGGCTGACCGCCCCGCTGATGCGCCGCTCGCGGGACGAGGAGTTCAAGGAGACCTCCTGGGAGGAGGCCCTCGACTTCACCGTCTCCGAGATCCGCCGCATCCAGGGCGCCCACGGGAACGACTCCTTCGGCCTGCTCGGCGGCGCCAGCCTCTTCTCCGAGAAGACCTACCTGGTCGGCAAGTTCGGCCGGGTCGCCCTCAAGACCCGGCACGTCGACTACAACGGGCGCCTGTGCATGGTCAGCGCCGCTGGCGCCAACAAGCTCGCCTTCGGCATCGACCGGGCCGCCAACCCCTTCTCCGACATCCTCCTCACCGACTGCCTGCTGATCGCCGGGTCGAACGTGGGGGAGTGCTTCCCTGTGATGACCCAGTACCTGTGGGGCGCCCGCGACCGCGGGGCCTCGCTCATCGTGGTCGACCCGCGCGAGACGGCCATCGCCCGCACCGCCGACGTGCACGTCGCCCTCAAGCCCGGCACCGACTCCGCCTTCTTCAACGCCGTGCTGCACGTGATCGTCGCCGAAGGCCTCACCGACGAGGCCTACCTCGCCGCCCACACCACCGGCTGGGACGAGGTCAAGAAGACCGTCCAGGACTACCCGCCCGCCCGGTCAGCCGAGATCTGCGGGGTCCCCGAGCAGCAGATCCTCCAGGTGGCCCGGATGTTCGGCGGCGCCGACAAGGCCATGGCCTTCCACGCCCGCGGGCTCGAACACCACTCCCAGGGCGTCGAGAACTGCCTGTCCGTCATCAACCTGTGCGTGGCCACCGGGAACCTCGGCAAGCCGGGAGCCGGCTACGGCACCATCACCGGCCAGGGCAACGGCCAGGGCGGCCGCGAGCACGGCCAGAAGGCCGACCTCCTGCCCGGCGGCCGCTCCATCATGAACGAGGAGCACCGCCTCCAGATCTGCCGGATCTGGGGCATCAAGGAGTCCGAGCTCCCGCCCGCGGGCACCTCCATGATGGAGATGGTCTGGCAGATGCAACGCCAGGAGATCCGCGGCCTGATCGGCATCTGCAACAACCCCTTCGTCTCGCTCCCCAACTACGGGGCGGTCAAGAAGGGCTACGACAGCCTCGAATTCCACGCACAGTTCGACTTCTTCCTCTCCGAGACCGCGACCAACGCGCACGTGGTCTTCCCGGTCACCGTCTGGGCCGAGGACGAGGGCGTCATGGCCAATACCGAGGCCCGAGTCGTCAAGCACAACAAGGCGCAGGAGCCGCCCGCCGGAGTACGCACCGACACCTGGGTGATGTGCGAGCTCGCCAAACGGCTCGGCGCCGGGGACAAGTTCGACTTCGCCGACTCCCGCGCGGTGTTCGAGGAACTCCGCATCGCCTCCGCCGGCACGGTCAACGACTACTACGGCATCACCTACGAACGCCTGGAGGAGACCGGCGGCATCATGTGGCCCTGCCCCTCCACCGAACACCCGGGAACCCCCCGGCTGTTCGAGGGCGGCAAGACCTTCCACCCCGACGGGAAGGTCCACATGCAGGCCGTCGAGTGGCACGCGCCGATGGACCCCTACACCGAGGAGTTCCCCCTCTCCCTCACCACCGGCCGCACCGTCGCGCACTTCCTCTCCGGCAACCAGACCCGCCGCCTGGGCGCCCTCGTCGAACAGACCCCCCGCCCCTGGGTGGAGGTCCATCCCTCGCACGGCTTCCGCAACGGAGACCCCGTCCGGGTCGTCACCCGTCGCGGCAGCGAGGTCTTCCCGGCCCTGGTCACCGAGGCGATCCGCCCCGACACCGTCTTCATCCCCTATCACTGGCCCGTCCCGACGGCCGCGAACGCCCTGACCATCGACGCCCTCGACCCCCGCTCGAAGATCCCCGAGTACAAGGTCTGCGCCGCCCGGATCGAGGCCGGCGAGCGGATCGACGAGGTCCCCGCGCCGCCCACCGGCCCTGGCCGCGAGGCCTATCCGGAGACCCAGGTCTCCCGCACCGACCCCCTTCCCCCCACGTCCTCGCAGGGCCGTGGCACGGCGGAGAGGAGCTGACCCGCCATGATGGGCCGCACGATCTTCATCGACCCGGGTCGCTGCATCGGCTGCCAGGCCTGTGTCTCCGCCTGCCGCGAATGCGACTCCCACCGGGGCAAGTCGATGATCCACCTGGACTACACCGATCCCGGCATGTCCGTCGCCTCCCTTCCGACCGTCTGCATGCACTGTGAGGACCCGGTCGCGCCCTGCGCCGAGGTCTGCCCCGCCGACGCGATCCTGGTGACCGCCGACGGCGTCGTCCAACAGGCCGACACCACCCGCTGTATCGGCTGCGCCAACTGCGTCAACGCCTGCCCCTTCGGCGTCCCGAAGATCGACCTCCAGGCGAAGCTGCAGATGAAGTGCAACCTCTGCTACGACCGCACCGCCTACGGCCTGGCCCCCATGTGCGCCACCGTCTGCCCGACGGGGGCCCTCTTCTACGGAACCCTCGAAGAGCTCCAGGCCGAACGCCCCGGCGTCCAGGTCGCCGACTCCTTCGCCTTCGGCGACGTCGTCGTCTCCACCGGAGTGGCGATGGTCGTCCCCGCCGACAAGGTCCAGTGGCCCGTCCCGGGCGGCCTTCCCATCGTCGAGATCAATGGAGTGGACATGAGCGAAGCGAATCCGAATGAGGGTGGCGGCGGGCGACGGGTGGGCGGAGCCGACGTCCGATGAGCGTGACCGAACAGCCCCCTCCCGCACCGGGTGAGGACGAGGCCGCCGACCGGTTGCGCGACCGGATCAGCGCCGACTCCCTCACCACCCGCCGCGACTACCTGCGGATCGTCGCCACCGTCTCCGGCGGCCTGGCCATCGGCGGAGTCGGCGTCGCCGCCGGCATCCTGCACCGGCACGGCGACAGCGAGACCCTGCCCCCTGCCAAGAAGGTCACCGACCGGCTCGCGCCGGGCGAGTCCGTGGCCTTCAGGTTCCCCGGCGACGAGGACCGGGCCCTCGCCGTACGGCTGGCCGACGGCACCCTCGTCGGCTACTCCGCGGTCTGCACCCACCTGGCCTGCGCCGTGCTCTGGCGCGAGGACCGGGGCGTCGACGGGGAGCTGTACTGCCCCTGCCACGAGGGCGTCTTCGACGTCCGCACCGGAGAGGTGAGCGCGGGCCCGCCACCCCGCCCCCTTCCCATCGTCTTCCTGACCGAGCAGGCCGACGGCAGTGTCTGGGCCATCGCCACCGCCCGGTCGGGAGAGTCGGCCAAGGACGCCCTGTGCCGGCAGTTCGGCGATTCCCGCCCCGAGACGACCCGCCAGCTGGGCTGCCCCGGAGCCGATCGCGCCACCGCGAACGAAAGCGGGCGGACGTGAGCGACGCACCACTGCCTCCGCGCCCCGACTACCACCCGGGGAGCGCCCAGCCCCGGCTGAACCGGCCGGTGCACGAGCGGTATCCGCAGATCCGCTCCACCAGCGGCTACGGCGACCCGCGGATCCGGCACACGGGCCCCGGCCCGGGCGCCGGCACCGAACAGGAACCGGAGCGGTCCTCGAAGCTCAACGCCCGCCTGGCCCTGGCCCTCACCGTGGTCATCGGGCAGCTCTGGGCGCTGACCGTGACCGTCAACGAGTGGATGAAGGGCAACACCGGCACGGCCTGGTGGGGTGCGGGATTCCTGATCCTGTCCTTCCTCGTCGTGATCGCGCTGTGGCTCCTCGACCCGAAGGACCGATGACCATGTCCATACGCACGAACAGCGGCTCCGCGGTGCGCTCGCACCGGGCGGAGACCTACAAGCCCGGCGCCACCATCGGCGACTGGCGGCCCGAGGACGACGGCTTCTGGCAGTCCACCGGCCGCAGGGTCGCCCAGCGCAACCTCTGGATCTCGATCCCCGCGCTGATGCTCGGCTTCGTGGTCTGGCAGGTCTGGTCGGTCACCGTGGTCAAGCTGAACGACGTCGGCTTCGGCTTCTCCAAATCGCAGCTGTTCTGGCTGACCGCCATCCCCGGCATCACCGGCGGCACCTTCCGGATCCTGTACACCTTCATCGGCCCGATCTTCGGCGAGCGCAAGTTCACCGCCTTCAGCACGATCATCCTGGTCGTGCCGATGCTGTGGCTGGGCTTCGCGCTCCAGGACACCGGCACTCCCTACTGGGAGCTGGCGCTGATCGCGGCCGTCTGCGGGATCGGCGGCGCCAACTTCGCCTCTTCGATGGCGAACATCGGCTTCTTCTTCCCCAAGCGGGAGAAGGGCAGTGCCAACGGCCTCAACGGCGGGCTCGGCAACCTCGGCGTGAGCGTGGTCCAGCTGGTCGCCCCGCTGGTGGTCACCGCAGCCGTACTGGGCGCCCCGGCGGGCGGCCCGCAGCACGACTCCAAGAAGAACACCGACATCTGGCTCCAGAACGGCGCCTTCCTCTGGGTGCCGCTGCTGGTGATCATGGCAGCGCTCGCCTGGTTCCTGATGAACGACCTCAAGGTGGCCGCGGCCCCCTTCAGTCAGCAGAAGATCATCTTCAAGCGCAAGCACAACTGGCTGATGACCTGGCTCTACGTAGGCACCTTCGGGTCCTTCATTGGCTTCGCCGCGGGCCTGCCCCTGCTGATCAAGAACAACTTCGAGGCGCAGGGCTACCAGGCCACCACCTATGCCTGGATCGGCCCCTTCGTCGGCGCGATCATGCGCTGGGCCGGCGGCTGGCTCTCCGACAGGATCGGCGGAGCCAGGGTCACCCTGCTGTCCTTCGTCGGGATGGCCGCGGCGCTGGTCGTGGTGATCTTCGCGCTGCCCTCCGGCGGCGACCAGGGCAGCTTCTGGGCCTTCTTCATCGGCTTCCTGGTGGCCTTCGCCTTCTCCGGCCTCGGCAACGGCTCGACCTTCCGGCAGATCCCGGTGATCTTCCGGGACCAGCACATGCGGGAGGCACAGGGCCTCGGCCCGGAAGCGCAGGCCGCCGCACTCAAGCAGTCGGAGATGGAGGCGGGCGCCGTCACCGGATTCTCCTCGGCCATAGCCGCCTACGGCTTCTTCTTCATCCCCGCGATGTTCGCGGCCATGGCGGTCACCAACGCCCTGTGGCTGTTCATCGGCTTCTACGCCACCTGTCTGGCGGTGTGCTGGTGGTTCTACGCCCGCAAGGGCGCGGAGGCTCCCAGCTGAGCGGGGTCCGGGCCGGCCTCGGCCGTACCCTGGAGGCATGAGCACCGCCCCCGCCTCCGAGCCGCAGCCCGAGCCTGCCGCCAAGCCCAAGCCGAAGCCCCGGCTGGTCTTCGACGACCCGCTGGACCAGCAGTCCTCGGACGACACCGACCGGGGCTGGGGCGAGCGGCCGCCCGCCGGCGGAAGCGCGGCCGACCTGGCCCGCTTCCTCGACGAGAAGCCCCCGCACCACATCTGAGCGGCCGGAGCCGCCGGTCCCGCCGTCGCGGCTAGAAGCCGTCGCGCGAACCGGTGGCCCCGGTACCGCTGCCTCCGGACCGCTGTGCGACCAGGTTGTCGCGGATCTCCTTGAGGACCTCCAGCTCGGTGACCTCGATGGTCTCCTGGACGCCCTCCCTGGCCTTCCGGCGGGCCTCCGTCTTGGCGAGGTACTTCGCCATCGGCAGCACCATCAGGAAGTACACGACCGCAGCGGTGATCAGGAAGGTCAGCGTCGCGTTGAGGACCGAACCCCAGAGGATCTCCACGCCCGTCGGCTGGCCGTCGGGGCCGGTGCCGCAGGGGTCCTTGATGCAGGACTTGTAGACGTCCAGGTTCTTCGTGCCGATCGCGCCGATCACGGGGCTGATGATGCCCTTCACGACCGAGTTCACGATGTTCGTGAACGCGGCCCCGATGACGACGGCCACCGCGAGGTCGACCACGTTGCCGCGCATCAGGAAGGCCTTGAAGCCCGCCAGGACGCTCTCCCTCTTCTTCTCGCTCACCACTGAGCCTCTCTTCGCATGTACTGAACACGGAGCCAACGGTTCCGAAAGCTACGGCAGTCCGGGCCCGGCGTGTCCAATCCACGCCCACCTTGAGGTGACTTGACTGTACGTGCGTGCGAATCAACACAACGTCACCGCCAGTCGGGCCGTCGTGCCCGCCCCCACAAGGGTCCGTGCCGTCTCACGGGGCACGGACAGGACCACCAGGGCCCCGCCATCGCCAACACCCGGCTCGGCAGCGGGCACTTCGGCGACCCGGGCCCCCGCGGCCACCACCTTCGGCGGCCCGGCCCGCTCGGCGGCCACCACGTCGACCCGGTCCCCGGGCCGCAACAGCCGCACCGTCGCCGCGTCCGCGATGCGCACCGGGGCCGACACCATCCGCACCACCGCGGGAGGCGGCGGTGGTTTCACATCCGGCGGCGCACCGCCCCGCGAGGCCTGCGCCTCCGGGCCGCCCACGGCCAAGGCCGCCGCCACGACGGCCAACCCGGCAGAGGCGACCCGCCGCCTGCGCCGCAGCGCCCTGCGCAGCCGGCCCCCGCCCCGCCCGACGCGCAGCGGCGGAAAGGAGGGGACGTGGCGCGCGGGGGGACACGTAGAAGAGAGCGTCGAAGACGAGGAGAGAGATGAAGGGGACGAGGACGTACGGGACATGGGGTCCACCACCAAACCGAGTGAGTCGCGATGCCCGGACCCGTCGCCCGGACACCTCTCACGATCCGGCCTCCCGCGGAATCCCGCTCCGCCCTGTGGACGACCGCCGCCCTGTGGACAACCCCGTCACCCTCAGGTGTCAGCGAGCCGGGATCTCGCAGGCCTCGGAGAAGCCCTGACTGGTCAGGCCGAAGGCGCTGTTGACGCGCGAGCGCCAGTTCTCCAGCGCGACCATCGCCGTGAGCTCGACGAACGCCTCCTCGCCGAGCCGAGCCGTCAGTTCCCGCGCGAGCTCGTCCGTGACCGTCGGCTCGGTCTCCGTCATGGCCTCGGCGTACTCCATGACCAGCAGCTCCAGCTCGGTGAACGCCTCGCGGGCCGCCCGCCACTCCGGGACCAGCCGGATCTTCTCGGCCGGCAGACCCTTCTCCACGCCCTCCCAGTAGCCGAAGTCCATGCACCACGAGCAGTTGATGCGGGCCGCGGCGGCCATCACCGCGAGGTGCTTGAGTCCGGCGTCCAGGGCCTTCCACTTCGCTGCCTGCTGTTCGAGGCGTACGTACGAGAACAGCACGCGCGAGTTGTGCCCGTAGGCCTGGCCGGGGTCGAGCACCTTGCCGTAGGTCCGGCGCGAGTACCAGGCGCCGATGCGGTTGAGGAGGGTGCGCGGCGGGGTGAGCGAGATACGCGGCATGGTGGTCATCTCCCGGTTCGGACAGTCTCGGTGGGCCTTCACCAGGGAAGACCGGACAGCCCCGCAGAATGTGACACCCCGCGCCCCGGGATTACGGCAGTTCGATGCCCAGGTCCCAGCCGTCGTGCGCGTGCGTGCACAGGCAGGCGCGGGACTCCGTCGCCGGCAGCGCCGCCACCGCGTCGAAGAGCACCTCGCGCAGCCGGTCGACGTTCTCGCCGAACACCTTCAGGACCTCCGTGTGGGACACGCCCTCGCCCGTCTCGGCGCCCGCGTCCAGGTCTGTGACCAGCGCCATCGACGTGTAGCAGAGCCCCAGCTCACGCGCGAGGACGGCCTCCGGGTGCCCCGTCATGCCGACCACCGACCAGCCCGCGGCCGCGTGCCACCGCGATTCGGCGCGCGTCGAGAACCGCGGCCCCTCGATGACGACCATGGTCCCGCCGTCCACCGGCTCCCAGTCCCGCCCCCGCGCCGCGGCCAGCGCCACGGACCGCCCCACCGGGCAGTACGGGTCCGCGAAGGTGGTGTGCACGACGTTCGGGACGGACCCGTCGGGCAGCGGCTCCCCGTCGAAGTAGGTCTGCGCCCGGGACTTCGTACGGTCGACCAGCTGGTCGGGAACGAGCAGCGTGCCCGGCCCGTACTCCGCCCGCAGCCCGCCGACCGCGCACGGGCCCAGCACCTGGCGGACGCCGACCGAGCGCAGCGCCCACAGGTTGGCCCGGTAGTTGATCTTGTGGGGCGGGACGGTGTGGCTGCGCCCGTGCCGCGGCAGGAAGGCCACCTGGCGGCCGGCCAGCTCACCCATGTACAGGGAGTCGCTCGGGGGACCGTACGGGGTCTCCACCTGGATCTCGGAGACGTCCTCCAGGAAGGAGTAGAAGCCCGAGCCGCCGATGACACCGATCTCTGCGTTCACCATGCCGCCCACCCTAACCGGGCATGCCAAAGGCCCCGCTGCCCGGTCAGGGGCGGGCGGGGCCTCGGGGAGAAGCTGTCAGGCGGCCGACGTGGAGCTGCTGCCCGCGCTCGACGACGTCGAGGAGGACGAGGCGGCGGGGGCGGCGGCGGCGGTGGACGTCGTGGACGAGGACGACGAGGTCGAGGCCGGCTTCGAGGCAGGGGTGCTGCTCGACGAGGCGCCACGGCTGTCGTTCCGGTAGAAACCGGAGCCCTTGAAGACGATGCCGACCGCGGAGAACACCTTCTTCAGGCGTCCGTCACAGCTCGGGCACACGGTCAGTGCGTCATCGGTGAACTTCTGCACGGCCTCAAGGCCCTCACCGCACTCGGTGCACTGGTACTGGTAGGTCGGCACGAATTTCCTCCTGGCACTCTGACTCAATGAGTGCTAACGACGCTCCATGGTGACGTATTCCGGCGGATCAGTCCACCGTCACCGGCACGCGGTGACCCATCCCACGCTCGTTCACCGTGTTCCGGACCACCGTGGAGACTGCCGGAGCGGACGAGTTCACGATGCGGCTCGGGGCCTTCGGCGCCAGCTTCGCGCGCAGTGCCACCAGGGTGAGCAGCGCGAGCGCGGTGGCCGCCATGGGCACCAGGAAGCCGTACGAGGACCCGTGCGCGTCCGTCAGACGGCCGGCCAGGGTCACGGCGCCGGCCTGCCCGAAGGCGACCGCTCCGGTGAGCCAGGTGAAGGCCTCGGTCCGGGACGCGGCGGGGACCAGCTGCTCGATCATGGTGTAGCCGGTGATCAGCGCCGGGGCGATGCACAGGCCGACGACCAGGCCGAGCGCGCCCAGCAGGATCGCCGAGTGCACGGCCCACAGGACCGAGGCCGCGGCGGTGAGGCCGACGTAGCCGAGGATCAGGCGGCGGCGCGGGCCGATCTTCCAGGCGACGGCGCCCATGGTGATGCCCGCGATCATGTTGCCCGCGGCGAAGACGCCGTAGAGCATGCCGTTGGCGCCGGGGTTGCCGATCTCCTCGGCGAACGCGGTCATCGAGATCTGCATGCCGCCGAAGACGGCGCCGATGCCGATGAAGGCGACGATCAGGACGCGCAGGCCCGGGAACGACAGGGCGGAGGCGTGCTTCTCGCCGTTCGCGGTACGGGCGACGGGCTTGGGCTGCGAGGAGCGCCGGGCGGCGAAGAGCAGGCCGCCGAGGACGGTCAGGGTCGCCTCGGTGACCAGGCCGGCCGCCGGGTGGATGCCGGTGCACAGCGCGGTGGCGAGCACCGGGCCGACGACGAAGGTGAACTCGTCGGTGACGGACTCGAACGCGGCGGCGGTCGGCAGCAGCGGCGAGCCTTCCAGCTTCGCGGCCCAGCGCGACCGGACCATCGGCCCGACCTGCGGTACGGACGCACCGGCCGGGACGGCCGCCACGGCGAGCGCCCAGAGCGGGGCGCCCATCAGGGCCAGCGCGATCAGCGCGCTGACCGCGGCGGCGTGGGCGATGACGACCGGGACCAGGACGGTGCTCTGGCCGCGACGGTCGGTGAGCTTGCCCATCACGGGGGCGAAGAGCGCCATGGAGACGCCGGTGACGGCGCCGACGATGCCGGCGCTGCCGTAGGAGCCCGTGACGTGCTGGACGAGCAGGAGGATGCTGATGGTCAGCATGCCGAAGGGGAGCCGGGCGGCGAAGCCCGGGAGTACGAAGCCGAGGGCGCCGGGCGTGCGCAGGAGCTGCCCGTAGCCGGGGCGGGCGGACTTGTCGGTCGTGACCGCGGATGTCACGGCCTGGCCTTTCCGCTGCCTGGTAGAGCGTCCCCGTCTGCGGGCGGTGCGTCGCTTTGTGAGCGACCGCACCCGTACATGTGGGAGCCCCGAGAGCTGTCCTCTTGCGCAGAACCGAGTGATACCTGGGCGCCCACTGCGGGAGGGTGCCACGGCCGCTTTGCGGTCGCGCCAGCTCTGCGTCAGGCAGAGTTGGTTCGATCTGGTGTGCCTTCATCATACAGGGAGGTGTGCTACGGCGCCCTGTGATTACGGTGACAAGGGATGTCTTCACCTGCGATTAACGGGAGCTTCGTATTCGCAGCCCCTCTAAATGGGGGCAAAATCGGGCACACGCTACCGAAATCGATCGAATTAGAACGCCGCTCTAACGGGTTCCGGCCATCACGTGTCCGATTTTCGACCACGCGAATCCGCTCGAATCCGTCACCTCGGGACCCTCACCTGTGCAGCCGCGTGGACCCGTTCCCGCCGGTCCCCAGCCACCCCGCCAGCTTGCCGCCCCGGGCCACCGCCCGCAGTCGCGCCTCGGCCGCGTCCCGTACCGGATCCGTGGCCACCACCAGCAGGTCGTCCCCGTGCCGCAGCACGGTCGACGGAGCCGGTACGAAGCTCTTCGCGTCCCGGACCACCAGCGTCACCGAGGCCCCCGGCGGCAGCCGCAGCTCGCCCACCTCGACGCCGTGCATGCGCGAGGCCGGCGGGATGGAGAAGGAGAGCAGGTGCCCGCGCAGCTTCTCCAGCGGCGCCGACTCGATGCCGAGGTCCGAGGCCGTCTCCTCCGAGGTCCCGAGCTTCAGCTTGCGCGCGAGCCAGGGCAGGGTCGGCCCCTGGACCAGCGTGTAGACCACGACCAGCACGAAGACGATGTTGAAGACGCGGTCGCTGCCCTCGATCCCGGACACCATCGGGATGGTCGCCAGGATGATGGGCACGGCTCCGCGCAGGCCGGCCCACGACATCAGGACCTGCTCCCGCCAGGGGATCCGGAAGGGCAGCAGGCTGACGAAGACCTCCAGCGGCCGGGCCAGCATCGTCAGGACCAGCCCGATGACCACGGCGGGCCAGAAGTCCTGGGCCAGCTCGTGCGGGGTGACCAGCAGGCCCAACAGCACGAACATGCCGATCTGGGCGATCCAGCCGAGCCCGTCGGCGAAGCCCCGGGTGGCCGGCCAGTGCGGGAGCTTCGCGTTCCCGAGCACCATCGCCGCCAGGTACACGGCGAGGAAGCCCGAGCCGTGCGCGAGCGCGCCGGCCGCGTAGGCCACCACGGCGATGGCCATCACGGCGATCGGGTAGAGGCCCGAGGCGGGCAGTGCCACGTGCCGCAGGCCGTACGCCCCCAGGAAGCCGACCGTGAGGCCGATCGCGGCGCCGATGGCCAGTTCCAGGGCGATCTTGCCGATCAGGACGTACCACTCGTCCACCGGGCCGACGGTCGCGAAGGCCACGACGAGGATGACGACGGGTGCGTCGTTGAAGCCGGACTCCGCTTCCAGCACGCCCGTGATGCGGGCGGGGAGCGGGACCTTGCGCAGGACGGAGAAGACGGCCGCGGCGTCGGTCGAGGAGACGACCGCGCCGATCAGCAGGGCCTGTCGCCATTCCAGTCCGACGAGGTAGTGCGCCCCCGCCGCCGTCACGCCCACGCTGACCGCGACGCCCGCCAGCGACAGCACGATCGCCGCCGGCAGGGCCGGCTTGATTTCTTTCCACTTGGTGCCCAGACCACCCTCGGCGAGGATCACGACGAGCGCGGCATAACCGATGACCTGCGTCAGCTCGGCGTTGTCGAATACGACGTTGCCGATGCCGTCCTGGCCTATCGCGATGCCTATGCCGAGGTAAATGAGCAGGCTGGGGAGGCCGCTGCGTGAAGAGATGCGTACCGCCGCGACGGCGACGAGCAGCACGAGCGAACAGACCAGCAGTAGCTCATTGAGCGTGTGGACGGTCAGTGGGCGGCCCTCCTCAACGCGCCTGGCGGATCGTTCCTCCCGGCGACAAGTTCGGCAAGTACTTCGTTACCTTACCTAATATTTGACGCTCTCTTTACGTGATAACCACATTGTGAAACGCCTGTTCGCCCCTGTCCTTCGGACCTCGACCCCTGGCGGATCAACGAAGGCGGTCCTGCGCCTATGGTTGCTCCCAGCACTCCCAGGACCACCCTGCCCCTCTAAGGACAGCGATGCCCGCCAACGAAACCGCTCCTCCCGCCAAGAAGAAGGGGCGACGCGCCCGTCTGATCGTGCTCGTGCTGGTCCTGGCTCTCTTCGCGGGCCTCGGCTACGGGGCGTACTGGGGCGTGGACACCGTGCGCGCCTCCTTCCCCCAGACGACCGGCTCCCTCAAGGTGCCGGGCCTCACCGGGACCGTCGACGTCAAGCGCGATGCCCACGGCATCCCCCAGCTCTACGCCGACAACGACGAGGACCTCTTCCGCGCGCAGGGCTTCGTCCACGCGCAGGACCGGTTCTGGGAAATGGACGTACGCCGCCACATGACCTCCGGGCGACTCTCGGAGATGTTCGGCGCCGGCCAGGTCGAGACCGACGCCTTCCTGCGCACCCTGGGCTGGCGCCAGGTCGCGCAGGAGGAGTTCGACAAGAAGCTCTCGGCGGAGACGAAGAAGAACCTCCAGGCCTACGCCGACGGGGTCAACGCGTACCTGAAGGGGAAGTCCGGCAAGGACCTCTCCGTCGAGCACGCCGCCCTCAAGCTCAGCGACGGCTACCAGCCCGAGCAGTGGTCGCCGGTGGACTCGGTGGCCTGGCTCAAGGCGATGGCGTGGGACCTGCGCGGGAACATGCAGGACGAGATCGACCGCGCGCTGATGTCGAGCAAGCTCACGCAGGCGCAGATCGACGAGCTCTACCCGCCGTACCCCTTCGACCGGAACAAGCCGATCGTCGAGGGCGGCAAGACCGAGGGCGGCAAGTACACGCCCCAGGGCGGCGGCTCCTCGTCCACCGGATCGGGTGGTGGCTCCGGCAGCGCCGTCGGTTCCCAGGCCTCCGCGAACACCGGCCCCGGCACTCCCACCGTCACCGGTCTCGCCGACAACGCCACCGCCCAGGGCGCGACCGTGGGCCTGCGTACCCAGCTGACCTCCCTCGCCAAGACCCTGGACGAGATCCCCGCGATCCTCGGCCCCAACGGCAGCGGCATCGGTTCGAACTCCTGGGTCGTCTCGGGCAAGTACACGACGACCGGCAAGCCGCTCCTCGCGAACGACCCGCACCTCTCCCCGCAGCTGCCCTCGGTCTGGTACCAGATGGGCCTGCACTGCCGCACCGCCTCGGCCCAGTGCCAGTACGACGTGGCCGGCTACACCTTCTCCGGCATGCCCGGCGTGGTCATCGGCCACAACACCGACATCGCCTGGGGCATGACCAACCTCGGCGCCGACGTCACCGACCTCTACCTGGAGCAGGTCAAGCCCGAGGGCTACGTCTACGACAACAAGGTCCTCCCCTTCACCATCCGTGAGGAGGAGATCAAGATCGCGGGCGCCAAGAGCAAGAAGATCACCGTCCGCACCACCAACAACGGCCCGCTGATCTCCGACCGCAGCGACGAGCTCGGCACCGTCGGCGACCGCGCCCCCGTCGCCAGCTCGGCCCCCGACCGCGGCGACGGCTACGCGGTCGCCCTGCGCTGGACCGCCCTGGACCCGGGCAAGTCCATGGACGCGGTCTTCAAGCTCGACAAGGCCAAGAACTTCGACGACTTCCGCAAGGCGGCCGCGGACTTCGAGGTCCCCTCGCAGAACCTGATCTACGCCGACAACAAGGGCCAGTACGGCAACATCGGCTACCAGGCCCCCGGCCGCATCCCGGTCCGCGGCGCCGGCGACGGCCGCATGCCCGCCCCGGGCTGGGACTCCAAGTACGCCTGGAAGGGCGGCAGGGACGGCAACGCCGGCTACATCCCGCAGAACGAGCTGCCCTGGGACCAGAACCCCTCCCGCGGCTACATCGTCACCGCCAACCAGGCCGTCGCGGAGCCCGGGACCGGCGCGGGCAAGTACCCGAACCTGCTGACCACCGACTGGGGCTACGGCGCCCGCAGCCAGCGGATCAACGACCTCATCGAGGCGAAGATCAAGGACAGCGGCAAGATCTCGACCGACGACATGCGCACCATGCAGATGGACAACAGCAGCGAGATCGCCGCACTGCTGACCCCGATGCTGGCCAAGATCCAGGTCTCGGACCCGGACGTCCGCGCCGCGCAGAAGCTCCTCGACGGCTGGAACTACACCCAGGAGCCCGACTCCGCGGCCGCCGCCTACTTCAACGCGGTCTGGCGCAACATCCTCAAGCTGGCCTTCGGCGACAAGATGCCGAAGGAGCTGCGGATCGAGGGCAGCTGCATGAACGTGCGCGGCACCGGCAACGGCCCGGCCGACGACCTGGCCGAGGTGGTCCGCGAGTGCGGCACCCGCGGCTCCGACTCGGCGCAGCCCGACGGCGGCGACCGCTGGTTCGAGGTGGTCCGCCGCCTGGTCAAGGACGAGAAGTCGCCCTGGTGGAAGTCGTCCGCCGCCCGCAACCAGCCGGAGACCACCACCCGCGACGAGCTGTTCGCGCGGGCCATGAAGGACGCCCGCTGGGAGCTGACGGCCAAGCTCGGCAAGGACCAGTCCACCTGGAGCTGGGGCCGCCTGCACCAGCTGACCCTGAAGAACCAGACGATCGGCACCGAGGGCCCCGGCTTCATGCAGTGGCTCCTGAACCGCGGCCCGTGGAACCTGGGCGGCGGCGAGGCCACCGTCAACGCGACCGGCTGGAACGCGTCCAGCGGCTACGGGGTCACCTGGGTGCCGTCGATGCGGATGGTCGTCAACCTCAACGACCTCGACAAGTCCCGCTGGATCAACCTCACCGGCGCCTCGGGTCACGCGTACAACTCCCACTACACGGACCAGACGACGATGTGGGCCAAGGGCGAGCTGCTCGACTGGCCCTTCGGCAAGGAGGCCGTGGACAAGGCCACGGTCGACACCCTGACGCTGAAGCCGTAGAGGGGCCGAAGCCTCAGAAGCGCACCACCCCGGACGGGGTGGCCACCGCCTGCACGGGGTGGTCGTGCGGCTCCTCCGGGACCCGCGCGACCACCTCGTCGTCGTAGAGGAGCACGACCAGCGCCGGATGCGTCCCGGCCCGCTCCAGCCGCTCCAGGACCCGGTCGTATGAGCCCCCGCCGCGGCCGAGCCGCATCCCGCGGGCGTCCACCGCCAGTCCCGGCAGCAGTACGGCGTCCGCCCCGGTCACCGCGTCCGGGCCGAGCGCCGGGCCGGTCGGCTCCAGCAGCCGCATCTTCCCCGGGTGCGCGGCCTCGGCGAGGCTGCCCGGGCCCTCGTACGCCGCCCAGTCGAGGTCGTTGTCGGGCAGCAGCAGGGGCAGCAGTACCCGCTTGCCGGCCGCGCGCAGGGCGTCGAGCAGGGCGCGGGTGCCGGGTTCGGTGCCGACGGAGACGTACGCCGCCACCGTCCGGGCACCGGCCAGTTCGGGCAGTTCCAACGCCGTGACGGCGAGGGCCGTGGCCGCCGTACGGGAGGCGTCGGGGGACAAGGCGCGGCGGGCGGCGAGGAGTTCCCGGCGCAGTTCGGCCTTGGCGGAGGAGGCGGGAGGCTGGTTATCGGGCACGGTAGGTGAGAATATCCTTTCGAATTGGGTACATAACTGGATCTACCTACCGGGATCTGGCCAGGCGTTCGGCGGGACCCACTATCGTTCGGGGCATGACTATGTTGCACCCCGTGATCAAGAAGGCCGTGATTCCGGCAGCGGGCCTCGGCACTCGATTCCTTCCCGCGACCAAGGCGACGCCGAAGGAAATGCTCCCGGTTGTGGACAAGCCGGCCATCCAATACGTGGTCGAGGAGGCCGTGGCGGCCGGGCTCGACGACGTGCTCATGATCACTGGGCGTAACAAGCGCCCCCTGGAGGACCACTTCGACCGGAACTACGAGCTGGAGTCGGCCCTGATCGCCAAGGGTGACGACGACCGGCTGAAGAAGGTCCAGGAATCCAGCGACCTCGCCACCATGCACTACGTCCGCCAGGGCGACCCCCGGGGCCTCGGCCACGCCGTGCTGTGCGCCGAGCCGCACGTCGGCCGCGAGTCCTTCGCCGTGCTCCTCGGCGACGACCTCATCGACCCCCGCGACCCGCTGCTGCGTCAGATGGCCGAGATCCACGCCCGCACCGGCGGCACCGTCATCGCGCTCATGGAGGTGGACCCGGCCAGCGTCCACCTCTACGGCTGCGCCGCCGTCGAGGCCACCGACGAGGACGACGTGGTCCGGATCACCGGGCTCGTCGAGAAGCCGGAGCCCGAGGACGCCCCCAGCAACTACGCGGTTATTGGACGCTACGTCCTCAACCCCGCGATCTTCGACATACTGCGGGAGACCGAGCCGGGCCGCGGTGGGGAGATCCAGCTCACCGACGCCCTGCAGAAGCTGGCCGCGGACGAGACCGTCGGCGGTCCGGTGCACGGCGTGGTCTTCCGGGGTCGCCGCTACGACACCGGGGACCGCGGCGACTACCTGCGGGCCATCGTCCGCCTCGCGTGCGAGCGCGAGGACCTGGGCCCGGAGTTCCGCACCTGGCTTCACCGTTACGTCACGGAGGAGATGTAGGACCTTGACCAGTTCCGCACCGCAGGACACCGGCCCCACCCGTCTGTGGTCGGTGGACGAGCACCTCGCGGACGTCCTCGCCACCGTCCGGCCGCTGGAGCCCATCGAGCTCCAGCTGCCGGACGCCCAGGGCTGTGTCCTGGTCGAGGACGTCACCGTGCCCGTCGCCCTCCCGCCCTTCGACAACAGCTCGATGGACGGCTACGCCGTCCGCACGGCCGACGTCCAGGGCGCGAGCGAGGAGTTCCCCGCGGTGCTGACGGTCATCGGGGACGTCGCGGCGGGCAGCGGTGAGCTGCCCACCGTCGGCCCCGGCCAGGCCGCCCGCATCATGACCGGCGCCCCGCTGCCGCCCGGCGCCGAAGCCGTCGTCCCGGTCGAGTGGACCGACGGCGGTACGGGCGGAGGCGCGGCCTCCGGTATGACCCCGGCCAGCGCCGCCCCCGAGGGCGCGGCCGGCGAGGTGCGCGTGCACCGGGCCGCCGAGGCGCGGGCGCACGTCCGCGCGCGCGGCAGCGACGTACAGGCCGGCGACCTGGCCCTGGCGGCCGGTACGGTCCTGGGCCCGCCGCAGATCGCCCTGCTGGCCGCCATCGGGCGCGGCACCGTCCGGGTGCGGCCGCGGCCGCGCGTGGTCGTCCTGTCCACCGGCAGCGAGCTGGTCCAGCCGGGCGAGGCGCTGACCGCCGGGACGATCTACGACTCCAACAGCTTCGCGCTGGCCGCGGCCGCGCGGGACGCCGGGGCCATCGCCTACCGGGTCGGGGCCGTCGCGGACGACGCCGACACCCTGCGCGCCACCATCGAGGACCAGCTGATCCGGGCCGACCTGCTGGTCACCACGGGCGGGGTCAGCGTCGGCGCGTACGACGTGGTCAAGGAGGCGCTGACGTCCGTGGCCGGCGGCGACGACGACGTCGAGGGCGGCGGCGGGATCGACTTCCGCAAGCTCGCCATGCAGCCCGGCAAGCCGCAGGGCTTCGGCACGATCGGCCCGGACCACACCCCGCTGCTGGCCCTGCCCGGCAACCCGGTGTCCTCGTACGTCTCCTTCGAGCTGTTCGTGCGCCCCGCGATCCGCGCCCTCATGGGCCTGCCGGAGTCCGAGGTGGGCCGGCCGACCGTGCGGGCGGTGCTGAAGGCGGACAAGGCGCTGGGCTCCCCGGCCGGCCGCCGCCAGTTCCTGCGCGGGAAGTACGACGCCGCGACCGGCACGGTCAGCCCGGTCGGCGGATCGGGCTCCCACCTGATCGCCGCACTGGCGCACGCCGACTCGCTGATGGTCGTACCGGAGGACGTCACCTCGGTGGAGCCCGGGACCGAGCTGGAAGTGGTCCTGCTCGGCTGAGACCCGGCCGGTGCGGGTAGCGTGTGTCGCACCACACAGGCCCCGCGCGGGCCCAGAGCGGAGCGGCACAGCAATGAGTACCCAGAGCAGGCTGACGCACATCGACGAGGCCGGCGCGGCCCGGATGGTCGACGTCTCCGAGAAGGACGTCACCACCCGCACGGCGCGGGCCAGCGGGCGGGTCCTCGTCTCCCCCCGGGTGATCGAGCTGCTGCGCGGCGAGGGTGTCCCCAAGGGCGACGCCCTCGCCACCGCGCGGATCGCCGGGATCATGGGCGCGAAGAAGACCCCCGACCTGATCCCGCTGTGCCACCCGCTGGCCGTCTCCGGCGTCAAGGTGGACCTGTCGGTCGCCGACGACGCCGTGGAGATCCTCGCCACCGTGAAGACGACCGACCGTACGGGCGTCGAGATGGAGGCGCTGACCGCCGTCGCGGTCGCCGGGCTCACCGTGATCGACATGGTCAAGGCCGTCGACAAGGGCGCGGTCATCACGGACGTGCGGGTGGAGGAGAAGACCGGCGGCAAGTCCGGCGACTGGACACGCTCGTGACGCCCCCGCGCGGCGGCGAGGTCCACAGCCACTCGCATCCGGCCGCCGGGTCCGCCCCGGCGCCCGCCGCCACGGGCAGGGCCCTGGTCGTCACCGCATCGAACCGGGCCTCGCAGGGCGTGTACGCCGACAAGGGCGGCCCGCTGCTGGCCGAGGCGCTGGAGAAGCTCGGCTTCACGGTGGACGGCCCGCGGGTCGTCCCGGACGGCGATCCCGTCGAGCAGGCGCTGCGCGAGGGCGTGGCCGCCGCGTACGACGTCATCCTGACCACCGGCGGCACCGGCATCTCGCCGACCGACCGGACCCCGGACGCCACCGCGAAGGTGCTGGACTACGAGATCCCGGGCATCCCGCAGGCCATCCGTGCCGAGGGCCTGACGAAGGTGCCGACCGCGGCGCTGTCCCGGGGTCTGGCGGGCGTGGCCGGGCGCACCCTGATCGTCAACCTGCCGGGGTCCACGGGAGGGGTGCGCGACGGCCTCGCCGTCCTGAACCGCCTCCTGCCGCACGCCGTGGACCAGATGCGGGGCGGCGACCACCCCAGACCGGCGGAAGCATCCGGGAGCGAGAGCTGAACAGCCCCTCCTGGCCGGTGGTCCTGACGGACGGCGATGTCACGCTCCGGCCGATAAAGCTGCGGGACCAGAAGGCCTGGCGCGAGGTCAACCGGCGCAACCGCGAATGGCTCCGGCCGTGGGAGGCGACGATTCCGCCGCCCGCGCCGTGGGGGCCGGTGATCCACCGGCCGACGTACCGCCAGATGGTGCGCCATCTGCGGGCGGAGGCGAACGCGGGGCGGATGCTGCCCTTCGTCATCGAGTACCAGGGCAGGCTGGTGGGCCAGCTGACGGTCGCCGGGATCACCTGGGGCTCGATGTGCGCGGGCCACATCGGCTACTGGGTGGACCGGGACGTGGCGGGCCGCGGCGTGATGCCGACGGCGGTCGCGCTCGCGGTGGACCACTGCTTCGGGAAGGTCGGGCTGCACCGGATCGAGGTGTGCATCCGCCCGGAGAACGGGCCGAGCCGGCGGGTCGTGGAGAAGCTGGGCCTGCGCGAGGAGGGGCTGCGGCCGCGCTATCTCCACATCGACGGGGCCTGGCGCGACCACCTCGTGTACGCGGTCACGGTGGAGGAGGTGCCGGAGGGGCTGCTGCGGCGCTGGCACCGGGCGCGCCACTCGCAATCGCACCCCAATCAATAAACCGAATATTCGTTCGAATTACGATGCCCGGGCAACCGATTCGTCCATAACCTGATCCGAAGAATCACAAAAAAAGTCCGTGATATCAGCGAGATCGCGCGACACACCGGCCCAATTGGCCGATCCCCTCGCCCGCGCCCCTCTACGGTGTGAGGTGTGAGCAGCAGCGGCCTCATCTACGCAGTCATTGTCGGGGCCTGGGCCGCCTACTTGGTGCCCATGTGGCTCCGGAGGCAGGACGAGCTGAACGAAGCCCGTCCGACGGAACGCTTCTCCACTGCCATTCGGCTGCTTTCCGGCCGGGCGGGAATGGAGCGCCGTTATGCCAAGGGGCTTCGTGAGCGCGGTGGTCAAGAGGCGGAGCCCCAGCCCCACGCGGACCCGGACGCCGCGACGGAAACGGTCAATTCCGTGGACGCCGACGCCCGGGCCGTTGTCGTGCCCCCGACCAGGGCGGAGCACAGATCGGTCGCGGCCGAACGGGTCCGGCGGGAGCAGCGCCTCCAGGTGCTCGCGCGCCGCCGGCGCACCACCGCACTGCTCTTCCTGCTCTTCACCCTGGGCTCGGTCGTCGCCGCCGTCGGCGGCTTGGGCTACCTCTGGGCCCCCGCCGTGCCCGCCCTCCTCCTCAGCACGTACATCGTGCACCTGCGGGTCCAGGAGCGGCGCCGCTACGAGTTCACGATGGACCGGCGGCGCGCCGAGGCCGCCGCGCGGCAGCTGCGGGAGAACCGGCCGCGCCGCCGCGAGTCCGAGGCCGCCGCGGGCACCGAACCGGACCCCGCGCCACCGGTCTCCCCGCAGGAGGCCGGCCGGCGCGCGCTCGTGGAACAGACCGACCACGCCGAGTGGGTGGACCAGCAGCGCGAGCGCGACCGCGGCCCGGCCCGCGGTGACAGCTGGGAGCCGGTCCCGGTCCCGCTGCCGACGTACGTGACGGCCCCGGTCGCCCCGCGCGCCACCGGCCCGGCGGCCCCGGACGCCTGGAGCGCGACCCGCTCCAGCACGGCCGAGCCCACGGAACCGCGCCTGCGAGCCCAGCCGGCACCCCCCAAGCCGGACCCGAAGACCCCGAGCACCCCGCGCCCGCGCGGCCGCGACCGGGGCCGCACGCCGCTCTTCGACCAGTACGAAAGCGACGACCGCCCGCGCGCCGCGAACGAGTGATCGGTGACCTGCGCGGACGCTCCGGGATACCCGTTTTGGAGCACCCGCGCGGGGATGCTAATGTTTCACACGTCGCAAGGGCCTGTGGCGCAGTCTGGTAGCGCACCTCGTTCGCATCGAGGGGGTCTGGGGTTCAAATCCCCACAGGTCCACAAACGACAGTTCGCGGGTTGCTCCCGAGAACGTCATGAGATCCCGTCCGGTCGAAAGACCGGGCGGGATCTCGGCGTTTCCGGTCCCCCGCCCGGGACTTGTCAGGCCAGTGGGGTGGGGGCGAGTTCGATGACCTCCGCGGGGCCCGCTCGAAACGCCTTGCAGGCGGCGTCGGACTCGATCATGTGCGGGGTGACGTCGTGCGCGGCGAGCGCCTCCCGCGAGGACCAGCGCTCGATGAGGACGAACCGGTCGGGGTCGCCGGTCACCTGGTGGAGGTCGTACTGCAGACAGCCCTCTTCGGCCCGGACGACCGGTGCGAGGCGCTCGTAGGCCTCGACTTGCTCCCGGCCGCGGCCCGGAAGGGTGGTGATCAGGATGACGAGTTGTATGGCGTGTGACATGCGGCGAAGCCTAGGGAGCCAAGCCCGGTGGCCGGAAACTTTTTTTGCCAGGTGGGGCCGATGATGCGGTGGTTAAACTCCGCCTGCTCGCAACTCCCGTGATCGTCATGGGGGTCGGGCCTGCTCGAACTGGGGGGTTCATGAGCTTGCTACCCATCGGCGGAAGAGTGCGGAGGAAACGGGGGAGGAGCGGGGGAGTCGTCGCCTCGGGTGCCCTGTTGATCGGCGTGTTGGCCTCGTTCGTAGGCGTGGCCGATACCGCCCTCGCCGTGGAGACGCGGCCCGACGTGACCGCTTCGCCGCAGCCGCCGGCCGAAGTGGCCGGGCCGAAGGCCGCGCCCAAGGCGGATCCGAAGGCCGAACACGACGCCGCAGTGCGCGCACTTCAGCAGAGTGACCTGGCAGAGGTCTGCCCGGCAGCCCTCGCGCCGCACACGACCGTCAACTGCACGGTCGAGCCGAACACGTCCGTCACCTTCTCGCTCACGCTGCCGCAGCAGAAGGATGTGGTCCAGCTCCAGACCGTCGCGACTCAGGGCTCCCTCGGGCCCAAACTGGTCGCACCCGACGGCACTCCGGTGACCTGCGAGAACATCCTCGGTCCTGGCAACGCGAGCGGAGTGCTCCGCTGCCCGACCAGCCAGGCGGGGACGTATGCGCTGGAGCTGCGGAACAACAGCTCCATGCAGAACGGCATCGCGGTGGCGTACGTACCGCTGCTCTCCTCCACCGGCTGCAAGGCGGTGGGGGCGGCCGACCGCAGGCTCGGTGCGCCGACCGTGTTCCACGGCTCGCTGCCGCTGGGCTCGGCAGGTGACTGCTACACACTGGACCTGGCCGCGAACGACGTGCTGCGCGCCCGTGCCTCCAGCTACCGCGTCATCCGGTCCGTCTACGACGCCACGGGTAAGGAGATCTGCAGCTCGCAGAGCCACGGAAGCGACGATCTGGACTGCAAGCTCACCGGAGCCGCACCGTTCCGGATGACCGTGGTGGCCGGCCACGGCGCGGCCGAGGCCTATGACCTGACCCTGGCGCGGCTGTCCACACCGGAGGGCTGCGCGATCGTGGAGCCACAGACGTTCGGGACCTCCCCGGACCTGAGCGCCACGGCGCGTTGCCGCACCTTGCGGGTGCCGCAGGCAGGCGGGTACGCCTTCGCACCGGTCTCGACCGGCAGCACTCCCCACGGTGGGCTGTACACGGCCGACGGCAGCGAGCTGGTGACCGGCGGCTGCGCGCAGGGTGCCTGCGACCTCGCCAAGGGCGACTACACCTGGGTGGTCAAGGCGGACAGCACCGATGCCGGTGCCTTCGGCATGGCCTTCTACGCGGCCAAGGAGACCCGGGGCTGCACGGCGACCCACGACAACGGCCTGGTGGCCGGACCGGCCACGGGCACCTTCGGCGGGCCCGGGCAGCGGCTCTGCCTGACCCTGCCCACCGCGTCGGGGCAGGGCGTCTACCTGCTCAACAGGCCGCCCGCCGAGGGCACCAGCGCCGCTGTGACGGTCTATGACGCCGCGGGCGCCCAGCAGTGCCAGGAAGACGGCTACTCGTACTACGTCTGCAAGCTGACCGGCACGGCCCCGTTCCGGGCGGTCCTCAGCGGCACGCCGTCCCAGGCCTTCCGGCTGGTGATCCACCGGACCGGCGAGACCGCGGGCTGCGCCGCCTGGCCGCAGACCGGGTTCGACGGCTCATGGGGCGCGGAGGCCCCGGTGGGCGGGGAGGTGCGGCAGTACTGCCTGGGCCTGCCGGCCGACAAGCACTCCACCGCGGAGATGATCGATTACACCAACCTCCAGAACAGGGTCAACGGTTCCGTCCAGCTGCTCGATCCCACGGGTACCACGGCGTGCTCGACGTCCCCGAGCTCGACGACCACCTGCCAGCTCACCGCCGGTGTTCCGTACACCGCCATGGTGGTCTTCACGGGCTGGGGAACCGACACCTACAAGCTGGTCCGCCGTGACATCTCGTCGACCGCGAAGTGCGCGGCTCCGGCCTCGACTTCGGTCGGAGGCCAGTCGATCGGGTTCGACCTGACGTCGGCCCTGGACGCCCGGTGCGTCCGCGTCACCGCCGCCGCCACCGACAAGCTCTGGCTGAGCTCGCGGACGCTGGTGGAACCGCGCAACGGGCCTTCCACGATGCTGAAGGCCGTCGACGCGAACGGCAAGTTCGTCTGCCAGCAGTGGGGCGTTTCCTGCCAAGTCACCGGGTCGACCTCGTACGTCGTGATCGTGCTGGCCTCCGGTTACAAGGACAAGCCGATCCACACCGACGTGGACACCTGGAAGGTCGCCACGGCGGCTGGCTGGGCTCCCGAATGCACGGCGAACAAGATCTCGGTCGACGGGTTCCCCGTACGGAGCGGCGTGCTCAGCGAGTCGTCGACGGCCTACTGCGCCGTCGTCGACGTGAAGCCGAATCAGGCCTTCAACGTCATCGGCACCACCAGCGTCACCACCTATCCCCAGACGCCCAGCGTGAAGCTGCTGAGCAGCACCAAGTGGGAGAGCAACTACCTCGGCTTCCAGTGCGGCGGCAATTACGGCGTCTTCGGCTTCCGGTGCCTGACCGACAGCTACTCCGAGCCCGGCCAGGCCGTCCTCCTGCTGAGTGCTGCCACGGCGGCCACGCCCGTCGAGTACAGCATCCAGGGCGTGTGCGACAGCGGCTGCACCCGCCCGCCGAACCAGCTGCCGACCGGGATCAGCCCGGCGACCGGTGCCGCCGGGACGCAGACCCACGCGGTCATCCGCGGTACCGGGCTCACCCTGGGCACCAGGGTGAAGCTGGCGCGCAGCGGCAGCGACCAGCAGCCGTTCATGCAGCCGCTGTCCGTAAGCCCCGACGGGACGTCGCTCGACGTCCTGGTCGACACGAACGGCCTGGAGCCGGGCGCGTACGACGTGGTGCTCGACGGCATCGGGTACGAGAGCGGCGTGCCCTCTCCGGGCTATCTGCCCAAGGCGTACACGGTGACGGCGGCGGCCTCCGCGACGAAGAGCCGGTTCGTACCGATCACGCCGTCGCGGTTCCTGGACACACGTGACGGTGTCGGGGCGAAGAAGGAGCGGGTCGGCCCGGGCGGCGTGGTCACGCTTCAGGTCGCGGGGGTGAAGGGCGTCCCGGCGACGGGGGTGACCGCGGTGGTGATGAACGTGACCGCCGTGAATCCGACGACGGCCGGGCACGTCACGGTCTACCCCAACGGCCAGCCCGTGCCGGGGGTGTCGAACCTGAACTTCGCGGCCGGGCAGATCGTGCCGAACCTGGTGACGGTGCCGGTGGTGAACGGGAAGGTGGACCTGCGCAACAACGCGGGTTCGGTGGACCTGATCGCCGATGTGACCGGGTACTTCACCGACAAGGCCGGTGTCGGTTCCGCGCTGACGCCGATCACGCCCTCCCGGTTCCTGGACACCCGTGACGGGACCGGTGCCCAGCAGCAGCGGGTCGGTCCTGGTGGCGTCGTGACGCTTCAGGTCGCGGGGGTGAAGGGGATTCCGGCGACGGGGGTGACCGCGGTGGTGATGAACGTGACCGCCGTGTATCCGACGGAGGCCGGGCACGTGACCGTCTATCCCAACGGACAGGCGGCGCCTGGTGTGTCGAACCTGAACTTCGCGGCCGGGCAGATCGTGCCGAACCTGGTGACGGTGCCGGTGGTGAACGGGAAGGTGGACCTGCGCAACAACGCGGGTTCGGTGGACCTGATCGCCGATGTGACCGGCTACTACTCGGCCACCGGATCGACGTTCTCCGCAGGCCCTCCGGTGCGGCTGCTCGACACCCGTGATGCCGTCGGCGCCCGCGGCGGGGCCGTCGGTTCCGGCGGACTGGTCAGCGTGAAGGTGGCCGGGGTCGAAGGGGTGCCGGCGAACGGTGTGACCGCCGTGGTGCTGAACGTCACGGTCACCGCGCCGACTCAGCCCAGCCACCTCATCGTGCACCCGCACGGGGTCGAGCGTCCGAACGTCTCGAACCTCAACTTCACAGCCGGACAGACCGTCTCCAACCTGGTGGTGGTCCCGGTCGTGGACGGTCGGGTGACCCTCTACAACCACTGGGGTGACGCCCAGGTGATCGCCGACCTGAACGGCTACTTCACCAGCTGACGGAAGCGATGAAGACCCCGCACGGGCCGCCGCCCGGGCGGGGTCTTTGCGTTTGGGTCAGTGCACCGAGTCGAGCTTCGTGCGCTGTTCCGGGGTCAGATCGAGGGCGACCGCGCCGAGGCTTTCCTCCAGCTGGGCCACCGAGGAGGCGCCGACCAGGGGGAGGACCGGGATGTCGCCGCCCATCAGCCAGGACAGGACCACCTGGTTGACGGTGGCGCCGGTCTCGGCGGCGACCTCGCGGACCGCCTTCAGGCGGGGCTCGGTGCCCGCGTGCTCGAAGCCCGGGCCGAGCGGCTTGTCGTCGCGGACGTAGGCGCCGGAGATCAGGGGGGAGTAGGAGACCTGGGTGAGCTCCGGGTTGTTCCGGAGGTAGCTCAGCAGGTCGCCGCTGACCAGGCCCTGGTTGCCGTCGGGGGAGCGGAGGCTGGGGATGTCGGTGCGCTGGCGGAGGTAGCTGTGGTGGTGCTGGAGCACCTCGTAGCCCGGTACGCCGGCCGCGGCGGCCAGGGTGCGGGCCCGCTCCACGCGCCACGCCCAGTGGTTGCTGGCGCCCAGGAGGCCGGCCGTGCCGTTCGCGACGACCTCGGCGAAGCCCTGGACCGTCTCCTCCAGCGGGGTGTGCTCGTCCATGATGTGCGCGTAGAGGAGGTGGATGCGCTCGATGCCGAGGCGCTCGCGGCTGCGCTCCGCGGACTCGCGGATGACCTTGGCGGAGAGGCCCTCCACGTCGAGGCTGAAGCCGCTGGTGGGCTGGTTGGGGCGGGCGCCGAGCTTGGTGGCGACGGTGATCTCGTCGCCGATGCCGCGGCTGCGCAGCCAGCGGCCGACGAGCTCCTCGCTCTCGCCGCCCTGGGTGCCGTTGACCCAGAACGCGTAGTTGTTGGAGGTGTCGATGAAGTTGCCGCCCGCCTCCACGAAGCGGTCGAGGATGGCGTACGAGGTGGCCTCGTCGACGGTGGTGCCGAAGGTCATCGTGCCGAGGCTCAGCACGCTCACCTCGCGGCGCGTTTCGGGGGCGGTGCCGATGACGCGGTATTTCACTGTGGTGCCTTTCCGTTGAGGGGTGAGGGGTGAGGGGCCGGGTCAGGTGTGGGTGGGGTGGGGGAGGTCCTGCTGGAGTTCCGCCACCACGGCGTCCAGGTGGGGTACCAGGTAGAAGTGGCCGCCCGCGAACGAGCGCAGCCGGAAGGGGCCCGTGGTGTGGTTCTGCCAGGCCTGGGCCTGGGGGGTGTCCACACGGGGGTCGATGTCGCCGATCAGGGCTGTGATCGGGCAGGCGAGGGGGTCGGCGCCGGTGAAGCGGTAGGTTTCCGTGGCCACGTAGTCGCTGCGTACGGCGGGCAGGATCGCGGCCAGCAGCTCCGGGTGGTCGAGCATCCGGGTGTCGGTGCCGCCCAGCAGCTTCATGTCGGCGATGAGCGTCTCGTCGTCGGCGAGGTGCACGGAACCGGGCGCGGGCACCGAGGGGGCGCGGCGGCCGGAGACGGCGAGGGCCGCGGGCGGGTGGCCCGCGTCGCGCAGCCGGCAGGCCACCTCGAAGGCGAGCGAGGACCCCATGCTGTGCCCGAAGACCGTGAACGGGCGGTCGAGGAAGTTCCCTTGGAGGAGTTCGGCCGTGATCAGGTCGGCCAGCTCGTGCAGGGACTCGACGCACGGTTCGCCGAAGCGCTCTTGGCGGCCGGGGTATTGGACCACCAGGACCTCGGCGTCCGAAGCGAGGGCGGCCGAGAAGGGGAAGAAGTACGAGGCGTTGCCGCCGGCGTGCGGGAAGACGAGGACGCGCGGGGCGTCGGGCGGGGCGGTGTGGAAGCGGCGCAGCCACGGGGTGCCGGTGGGCGCCACCGCGCTCGCCTGGTTCGCGCGGCTCATCCGGCCCGCCGGACACGCCCGTTGCCGCCGCGCGCGGGGCGGGCGGTGATCGGGATGTGCTTGTAGCCGGAGACGAAGTTGG
The DNA here is from genome assembly GCF_043201175.1 of Streptomyces sp. NPDC048337. Taxonomy (NCBI): domain Bacteria; kingdom Bacillati; phylum Actinomycetota; class Actinomycetes; order Kitasatosporales; family Streptomycetaceae; genus Streptomyces; species Streptomyces sp. NPDC048337. Next base: position 82,526 of record NZ_JBICYR010000013.1, on the reverse strand, counting down.
AGCGCAGGCGCTCGGGGCGGCCGGCCGGCCGGAATTCCTCGAAGCGGGTGAACAGCTCGTGGAAGAGGGTCTTCAGGCTGACGCGGGCGACGCTGTGCCCGATGCAGTAGTGCGGGCCGATGCCGAAGGCCAGGTGCTTGTTGGGCTTGCGGCGGATGTCGAACTCGGAGCCGCGCGCGAAGACGCGGTCGTCGCGGTTGGCGGAGCCCAGCCAGACGACGACCGCGTCGCCCGCCTTGATCAGCGTGTTGCGGATCTCGATGTCGCGGGTGGCGTAGCGCAGGAAGTGGTTGACGGGGGAGGCCCAGCGCAGGGCCTCCTCCAGGCCGGTGGCGTCGAGCTCGGGGTGGGCGGCCCAGTCCTGGAGCACGCCGCTGTCGATGAACTCGGCCATGACGAAGTTGGGCGCGTGCGGGGTGGTGACGTTCGCGCCGAGCAGGAGGCTGTAGCAGTTCGCGACGATCTCGTCGGCCGCCATGTGGCGGCCCTCGAACTCGGTGGAGATCAGCACGCTCAGGAGGTCGTCGCCGAGGTTGCCCCGGCGGAAGCGGACCAGGTCCTGGAAGTAGGCGAACAGCTCGCGGTGGGCGTTCTCCAGGGTGGCCTCGCGGCCGCCAGGGTCCTGGTACTCGGGGTCGTCGGCGGCGATGCACACGGTGGTGAGCCGGTTGAGCCAGGCCCAGTCCGCGGTGGGCAGCCCCATCATGGTGCCGGTGACGGACATCGGCATCGCCAGCATGGCCTGGGCGAAGTCGAAGGTGCCGCCGTCGCCGAGCGGTTCGATGAGCGGGACGACGAGGTCGCGGATCATCTCGCGCTGCTGGTCGACCGATTTGATGGCCAGGGCCTTCTTCAGGCGGCCCTGCATGGCGGTGTGGCGGGGCGGGTCGGTGGCCGCGAGCTGCTTGCCGCTGGCGGGGTCGTCCAGTCCCAGCAGGTCGAGCATGGTGCCGCGCTCGGAGGTGAAGGTGGCGGTGTCGCGCAGGACCTGGTCGGAGTCGTCGAAGCGGACGACGTTCCAGAACCAGCGGTCGTCGTCGACGTGGTGGCGGGTGAGGGTGTCCAGGGCCCGCATGCGGCGCCAGACGGGGTGCGGGTCGCCGTCGCTGTAGAGGCCGGGGTCGACGAGGTCGAGGGTGGCGGTGTCGCCGGTGGCGGCCGCGTGCATGGGGCAGCCGGGAGGGGGTGTGGCGGACTGTATGGCGTGGACGGTCAAGGCCCGTCTTCCTTTCGCCGGGGTGGGCGTGGGAGCGGCGCCGGGTCCGTGGCCCATGGCCTCCGGCCCGGGGTACGGGGCGGGGGCGCGGTGAGGCGTACGGAGTGACGGGACCCGTGGGCATCCGGTGATACGTACGTCCCGGAGCGGGGGCCATCGCGGCGCTTGACGGGGAACCAGCCGGTCTGCGCGGGCGGGGCGGTGCCGTGCGGGGGCCTGGGGAGGCCGGGCACGGGGGGTGTTGCCCGCTCAACGTACATGACGGCTGGGGGAAGGAGAAGCGGCGTTCGTCACAGGCGGGTTGCCGGGTCGGGTGCCGGCGCTCCGCCCCGGGCCCCGCGCCTCAAGCGCCGGTCGGGCTGGAGGTGCCGGGCGGGGCTGGATGGGCGGGCTTATTCCCGGCCGTCCTCCAGGAAGTCGCTCTTTGCGATGAGGTAGGCCAGTTGGGCGCGGCTGCGGCTGCCGAAGAGTTCGGCGGCCCAGCGCATGTGGTTGGCGACGCTGCGGGTGCTCATGCCCAGGCGGGAGGCGATGGCCTCGTCGGTGTAGCCGTTGACCATGTGGCGGAGGATCGCGCGGCGGATGTCGTCGGTGAGCAAGGGCGGTAGGCGGCTGCTGGGGAAGTTGCGCAGGGGGGAGGCGCGCTGCCAGGCGTGGTCGAAGATGCCGACGAGGTAGCGGACCACGCCGGGGTGCTCGATGACCAGGGCGATCTCGCTCCGCACCGAGCTGGGGTCGGGGACGAAGGCGATCTTGCGGTCGCAGACGATCAGCCGGTCGAAGACCTCGTCCAGGGTGCGGACCTCGCCGCCCGCCTGGGAGATCTGCTCCACGTACGCCAGCGTGGGCTGGTGCGAGCGGATGGTGTGCTGGTAAATGGTGCGCTGGCGGATGCCGCGGCCCAGTGCGGTGAGATCGCTCGCCAGGGCCTTGTCGAGGAGTTCCTGCGGGCGGCCGCCGCCGGGCTGGGCCGTCAGCAGCTCCTCCTGGCAGGCGTGGACGGCCGCGGAGAGCGTCGCGCTGATGGCGCCGGCGCCCTGGACCACCCGGATCAGGTGAGAGTTGCCTTGACCGTAGCTGTCCAAATAGATCTCCTGGGCGCGGGAGATCGACGTGCGGACGGCGGCCAGTGCGTTCTTCTTCTCCTCGATGTCCTGTTCCAGTCGGTCCATACGGGCTCCGGCGGCCAGTCGGGGCGGTATGGGCGCGAGGGTTCCGTTCGGCAGGAGCTGGACAAGGCCCAGGTCAAGCAGGCATTGGGGACATTCGCCGGACGTGGCTCGGCCCTGCAGGGAGTCCGAGTAGTACTGAAGCCCGTCTGCGCAGATCTCAACCTTGCGATCTTCTGCGTTTATGTCCGTTCCCGTGCACATATCTCCACCCTGCTGGTTTTCGCATTGCACGATCATCCTGCCTGATTTTCGCCACCTGGCGCGTTCGGCCACGCATGATTTCGGCGGGGAACCACGACAGGTCTATACCTCGCCAGATCGAACGATTCAGGAAGCAAGGTACGAAAATGATCAAGAAGTCGAAGTCTCTCGGTCTCGCCCTCGGTGCGCTCGCCCTGGCCGCCGTCGCCGCCGCCGGTGTGGCCACCGCCACCGCCCCCGCCCAGACGGTCACCGTGGCGGAGGACTCCCAGTGGGGCGCCCCCACCCCGCGGACCACCGTGGCGGACGACTCCCAGTGGGGCTGATCCCCCTCTCGCACAGCACCCCTGACCGCCAGGGGTGTCCGGCACGCACCGGCCGGCCGACCCCCGCCTGAGGGGCCGCCGATCCGCGGGGCGGGCCACTCACCAACGCTCCCGCAGATCTCGGAGGTCCATTCGTGCTGCCCGAAGCACCGCACGGAACGTCGCACAGCGGTCACACCTGGTATCCGGCCACCCGGGTCCAGCAAGGCATCTGGGTCCTGGACCGGGACGCCCTGCTCAGGCCCACGCAGCTGGTGCCCACGGTCGTGGAGTTCACCGGCCCGGTGGACCACGGGCTGCTGGTCTCCGCGGTCGGGCGGTCCCTCGCGCGGCACCCCTCGCTGCGGGCGCGCTTCCGGCTCGACGTGAAGCGGCGCCAGGTCGAGTACCGGACCGACGGCCCGCCGGCCGAGGCCGGCTTCCTCGACGCGGCGGCCGAGGGCTGGAGCGAGGACGAGGTCGACCGTCTGGTCAGGGCGTTGTGTGTGACGCCTTTCGATCTCGCGAACGACGCGCCCGCGCGCGCCGAGATCATCCGGACCGGGCCGGAGCGCACCCTCCTCGTGCTGAACGCGCACCACATCGTCGTCGACGGGGTCTCGCGCACGCTGCTCCTGGAGGAGATCCGCGACATGTACCGGGCCGCCCTCGAAGGCGTCGAGCCCGTGCTGAGCGATCCGCCGCACCCGGCGGCCGTAGTCGCCGACCGCACTCCCGAAGAGATCGCCGAGCAGGTGCGGGAGGTCGTCGACCGGCTGCGCGGCGCGCCGGCGGACGTCACGCTGCCCTTCACCCGCCTCGCCCACGAGGGGGGAGAGGCCTCGCTGCTCGGCGCCACCCTGGCGCTGTCCCTCGACGAGGAGACCACGGCGCGGGTCATGGAGGTGGCCACCCAGGAGGGCTGCACGCCCTTCATGCTGGGCGTCGCCCTGCTCGCCGGCACCCTCGCCCGTACCGGCCCGCAGCGCGACTTCCTCATCGCCTTCGCCTGGCCCGGCCGCGACGACCCCGCCACCGCCGACGTCATCGGGATGTTCATGACGACCGTGGTGCTGCGGGCCTCGCTGGAGCCGGGGGACACCTGGCGCGACCTGCTGGGCGCCGTACGGATGAACGGCATGGAGGCCTTCGTCGACAGCGACGTGCCCCTCGACGCCGTCTCCGCCGCCCTCAACCCCGACCGCAACGTCCTGTGGCCGCCGCTGTCGCCGGTCCTGGTCAACCTCGACGAGGCCCCGCGGTCCCTGGAGCTGGCACCGGGCGTACCGGCCCGACTGCGCCCGCTCGACCCGATGTTCATCAAGTACGACCTGGCCGTGTTCGTCCGGCTGGAGGACACCGCCGAGGGGCGGCGCCTGGCGCTGTCCCTGGACTACCCGGTCAACGTCTTCGGCCACACCGACGTCTCGCGCTTCCTCAACGCTCTGCGGCACAGCGCCGCGGACCTCGCCACCTTCCCGGAGAATCCCGTGCTCGAAGAGTCCGTAACCGCCACCGCCACCGCCGCCCCGGACCTGGAAGACCCGGCCGCGCGCCTCGAACTCGTCCGCTCCATCTGGCGCGAGGTCCTGGAGACCGACGAGGTCGACGACGACGCCAGCTTCTTCGAGTCCGGCGGCGACTCCCTGCTCCTGGTGCTCCTCGTCGAGCGCCTCGGCCAGGTCTCCGGCCGCGAGGTCCGCACCATGGACCTCTTCCGCAACCCCACCGTCAGCGGCCAGGCCGAGCTCATCGCGGGCGCGGACCGGCCCGCCGCGGCCGCCGCCGGCGCCGACCGGGCCGCCCTGCTGAACGCCGCCCGCTCCCAGGGTGCCGAGGCCGCCCGATGACGCCCGGGACGCTGGCCGCCGAGATCCTCGACATCCCGGACGGGCCCGACGCACTCGACGCGTTCGACACGGAGAGCTTCATCTCCCTCGGCGGTGACTCCCTGCGCGCCATGCGCCTGGCCGCCGTCCTGGAGGAGCGCCTCGCGCTGCGCGTCTCGATCCTGGAACTGCTCGGCGGCTCCCCGCTCGCCGAGGTGCTCGCCGCCGCCGTGCCCGCCGCCCCCTCGGAGACCGGGGCCGAGCAGGTCCCGGTCCCCGGCGCGGAGCAGGCGCTCACCCCCGCCCAGCGCGGGATGTGGCTGATGGAGCGGGTCGCGGGGGGTTCCCCGTACAACCTGGTCTTCCGCTGCTTCATCGAGGGCGGGCGGCTCGACCGCGACCTGTTCACCAAGGCCCTCGCCGCCACCGCCGCCCGCCACGAGGGTCTGCGCAGCGTCTTCCGCGAGGCCGCCGACGACGTGGTCCAGGAGATCCTGCCCGTCCACACGCCCGAGCTCGCCGAGTTCACCTACGACGGGCCGGCCGAGGCCTTCGAGGGGCACGTCCGCAGGGCCGGCGCCGAGTTCGGCCGCCTCCCCTTCGACCTGGCGGCCGAACCCGCCTACCGCTTCGCCCACTACGACTCCGGCGCGCAGGGCGACGAGCGCTGCGCCATCGTCCTGGTCGCGCACCACATGGTGCTCGACGGGTTCGCCGTCGGCTACCTGCTGCGCGAGGTCTTCGAAACGTACGCCGAACTCAGCGGCGAGCAGCAGCGCGCCGACCGGGCCCCCCGCGACCCCGGCACCCCCCTGTCGGCGCTCACCCGCCGCCAGGAGGAGACCCGGTCCCGCGGAGCCTGGGACGAGCAGACCGAGTTCTGGAAGCAGCACCTCGACGGCGTCCCCTCCATCCTCGAACTCCCCGCCGACCGGCAGCGCCCCGCCGTCCAGGACGGTGCGGGCGACCGGCTCGGGCTGGACCTCGGCCCGGCCACGACCGAGCTCGTCACCCGGCAGGCCCGCGGGCTGGGCATCACCCCGTACTCCTTCCTGCTCGGCGCCTTCGCCCTGACCCTCAGCCGCCTCAGCGGCAGCCGCGGGCTGCTGGTGGGCGTGCCCCTGCTGGGCCGCGGCGCCTCGGAGCTGCAGCGGCTGATCGCCGTCGCCGGCAACCTCGTGCCGGTCCGCATCGACGTGGACGACGACGCTCCGGTCGGCGACTACCTGCGCGCCGTGCACCACAGCCTCGGTGCCGCCATCGACGCCGGTGACCTGCCCTTCGAGGAGCTGGTGGCCCGCCTCGGCACCGAGCGCAGCCTCGGCTGCCACCCGCTGGTCCAGGTCTGCTTCGGCATGCACGACCAGCTCGTGCCGCGCGAACTGACCGCGGGACCGCTGCGCGTACGGGTCGAGGAAGGCCACGGCGGCGGCTCGCAGTTCGACCTCACCATGCTCATCGGCCACGCCGACCCCTCGCTGGCCGGGCACGTCGAGTACGCGACGAGCGTCTGGAACGAGACCGAGGCCCAGTCCTTCGTCTCCGACTTCCGCGCCGCCGTCGAGGAGCTCGCCGCCGCCCCCGAGGCACGGCTGGAGGACATCCGCTGCATCTCCCACGAGGGCCGTGCGCTCCTCGACGAGATCAACGAGAGCGGCCGGGACTTCCCCGCCACCTCCCTCGACGCCCTCTTCCGCGAGGTGGCCGCCCGCCGCCCGGGCGCCGTCGCCGTCCGTGACGCCTCGCACACCCTGACCTACGGGCAGCTGGCCGCGGCCGCCGCCGAACAGGCCCGGCTGCTGCGCGCGGCCGGGGTGGGCCCGGGCGACCGGGTGCTCGTCGGTGTCGAGCGGTCGGTCGCCGAGGCCGTCGCCGTACTCGGCGTGCAGTGGGCGGGAGCCGCGTACGTCGGCATCGACCCGGCCCTGCCCGACACCCACCTCGCCCGGATCCTGGAGCGGGCCACCCCGGCCGCCGCGCTGACCGGCCCGGTCGACGGGCCGACCGCGCGCCGCTTCGCCGGGCTGGGCGCGCCCGCCGTGGCCACCTGGGAGCCGGACTGGCAGCCGGCGGCGCCGGACACCGTGCCGACGCCGCCCGAGGACCCGTCGCGCCTCGCCTACGTCGCCTTCACCTCGGGCTCGACCGGGCAGCCCAAGGGCGTGTGCGTACCGCACCGCGCGGTGATCCGCCTGGTCCACGAGGCGGGCTACGTCCGGCTCGGCGCGGGCGAGCGGATGCTGCGGCTCTCCCCGCTCTCCTTCGACGCCTCCACCCTGGAACTGTGGGGCGCGCTGCTGACCGGCGCCTCCCTGGAGGTCCACCCGGCCGGCCTGGCCTCGCCCACCGAGCTCGGCGCCTTCCTGAAGGAGCGCCAGATCACCGTGGCCTGGCTGACGGCCGGACTCTTCCGGCTCGTCGAGGAGTTCGCCCCGGACTCCCTGGGCGGCCTGCGCCAGCTGCTGACCGGCGGCGACGTGGTCCCGCACGAGCACACCGCCCGCGTGCTCTCCCGCCACCCCGACATCATCATCACCAACGGGTACGGGCCGACCGAGAACACCACCTTCACCACCACCCACTCCGTGGCGCGCGCCTCGGACGTGGACGGCCCGCTGCCCATCGGCCGCCCGGTGCCCGGCACCCGGGTGTACGTACTGGACGCGCGCCGCCGCCAGCTCCCGCCCGGCGCGGTCGGCGAGCTGTACACCGGCGGCGAGGGCCTGGCCGACGGCTACCTCGGCGACGAGGCCGAGACGGCCCGCTCGTTCGGGCAGCTCTCGCCCGACGTCGACGAGCGCCTCTACCGCACCGGCGACCTGGTACGGATCGACACCCGCGGCCGGATCCGCTTCCTGGGCCGCGCCGACGACCAGGTCAAGCTCCGCGGCTACCGGGTGGAGCTGAGCGCGATCAGCGACGTGCTCGCCGACCACCCCGACGTGCAGGACGCCGTCGTCCTCGTCACCGACGGGGACAGCGCCGAGAAGCGGCTCGTCGCCGCGGTGGTCCTCGCCGACGGCGCGGCCGCGGACGCGGTCGCCCTGCGCGACCTGCTGGGGGAGCGGCTGCCGTCCTACATGGTGCCGACCCTGTGGGCCGTGGTGGACCGGCTGCCGGTGACCGCCAACGGCAAGGTGGACCGGCGCGCGCTCGCCGCGGCGGCCGGGCCGGCGCGGCGTGCGGCCGCGCCGGCAGCGGCTCCCGTGGCCGAGCCGGTCGTCGAGACGGTCGCGGCACCCGCCGGAGCCGGCCTGGACGAGCGGATCGCCGAGCTGTTCGCCCAGGTCATCGAGAGCCCGGAGCCCGTCACCGGCGTCACCGCCGAGACCGACTTCTTCATGGTCGGCGGCAACTCCCTGGGCGCCGTACGGCTGATGCGCAAGGTGAAGCAGGAACTGGGCGCCTCCGTCCGGCTGCGGGACTTCCTGCTGTCGCCGACGCCCGCCGGGCTGCGCGCGCTCATCGAGAAGGCCGCCGTCTGATGGCCCGTACCGCGGCTCCGGTCCCGCCGCCGTCCTTCGCGGACGGCGTGCGGGCCCCGGAGTGGGACGAAGGACTGGACTGCTGGGTCGTGGCCGACCCGCGCCTGGCCCAGCAGGTCCTCAACCACCCCGGTTTCGCCTCCGGGACCTTCGAGCGCTCCTTCCAGCTCTACATGACGGACGCGGCCCGCGCCGAGTACCGGGAGCTCACCGAGTTCCTGCGGCTGTGGTTCGTCCAGGCCGACGCCCCCGAGCACATGGCGCTGCGCCGCCCCGTCCAGCGGATGCTGTCCGCCTCCTACGTGCGCTCCCTCGCCCCGAAGATCGAGGAGATCACCGACGAGTGCCTGGACGAGCTCGCGGCCGGGCGTCCGTACGACGTCATGCCGCCGGTGGCCGACGGGATCTCGGGCAAGGTGATGGCCCACGTGGTCGGGCTGGACGTGCCTCCCCCCGTGCTGCACCGGTGGTCGCGGACGCTGTCGCTGTTCATCGGCGCCATGTACCGGCGCGACCACGCGCTCGCCGCCCACCAGGTCATGGTGGAGATGTCCGAGGCGCTGGCCGGCGCCCGGGCGATGGAGGGCTTCCCGGTCGACACCGAGGAGGACCGGGCGCGGACCACCGCGACCTGGGCCATGTGCCTCTTCGGCGGCCTGGAGACCACCGCGTCCCTGCTCGGCTCCACCGTGCTCACCGCGCTCGGCGACCGGGCGCTGTGGGACGCGGTGTGCCGGGAGGTGCCGGGGGCTGTGGAGGACCTCGTCGAATCCGTTCTGGTGAGCCGGCCGCCGCTGCGCCACCTGGGGCGGGTGGCCGCGTACGACCAGGAGTTCGCCGGCGTGCGGCTGAGCGAGGGCGACCTCGTACTGGTCAGCCTCACCGGCGAGAACCCGCTGAACGACGAGGCCGCCGACGCTGACGATCACGCCGACGAGGCGCCGGCCGCCGTCTGCCCGGTCACGGGTGCGAGCGCCGGTACGGACACGGGCGCCAAGGCGGCCGGCGGCGGGTCGGAGCGGCACCTGATCTTCGGACACGGACCGCACTACTGCGTCGGCGCCCCGCTGGCCCGTCTGGAGGCGGCCATCCTGCTGCGCCGCCTCGCCCGGCGGTTCCCGCACGCCCGACTGGCCGAGGAAGCCGCCGTATGGGGGCCCAACCTCAGCTACGTGGGCCTCGACCACCTCTACGTCGATCTGGCCGGAGACGCCTGATGCACTCCTCTCCCGCAACCCCCGTCACCCCGGTGACCGAACATGCCGTCGCCGTCGTCGGCATGGCCTGCCGGCTGCCCGGCGCGCGCGACACCCGCGCGTTCTGGTCGATGCTCCGCGCCGGCCGGGACGGCATCAGCCGCCCCGCACGCGAGGAACTGCTCGCGCTCGGCGTGGACCCGGAGTACGTGGGCCGGGAGAACTTCGTCGCCGCCATGGGAGTCATCGAGGACTCCCGCCGCTTCGACTGGCGGTACTTCCGCTACAGCCGGGCGGAGGCGGCGGCCATGGACCCGCAGCAGCGGGTCTTCCTGGAGTGCGCGGCGACGGCCGTCGACGACGCGGGCATCGACCCGACCCGGTTCCGCGGCCGGGTCGGTGTCTACGCCGGGGCCGACCGCGCCGGAGCGGGCGCGAACGATGCCGCGCTGGGCGAACTGGCCCGGTACATCGGGCGGGAGAAGGACTTCGTCGCGACCCGCGTGGCCTACAAGCTGGGGCTGCGCGGGCCCGCGATCACCGTGCAGACGGCATGCTCGACCTCGCTGACCGCCGTGCACCTCGCGGTGCGCGCCCTGCTGGGCGGCGAGTGCGACGCAGCCCTGGCCGGCGGCGTCACGGTGATGCCGCGGGGCGAGTGGGGCTACCTGTTCGAGCCCGGAGGCATCCTCGCCGCGGACGGGCACTGCCGGCCCTTCGACGCACTCGCGGGCGGGACCGTGCCCAGCGAAGGCGTCGGCGTGGTCGTCCTCAAGCGGCTCGCGGACGCGCTGCGGGACGGCGACCGGATCTCCGCGGTCATCGCAGGCACCGCCGTCAACAACGACGGCGCGGACAAGATGGCGTACACCGCGCCGTCCGCGAGCGGGCAGAGCGAGGTGATCCGCGCCGCGCTGGAGACGGCGGGGCTGGCCCCCACCGCGATCGGCCACGTGGAGGCGCACGGCACCGCCACCCGGCTGGGCGACCCCATCGAGGTCCAGGCGCTGACCGAGGTCTTCGGCGCCGCCACGGACGAGACCGGCTGGTGCGCGCTCGGCGCGGTCAAGGGAAACATCGGCCACACCGGGGCGGCGGCGGGTGTCACCGGGCTCATCAAGACGGCGCTGATGCTGGAGCACGGGGAGCTCGTCCCGACCGTGCACTACACCAGCCCCAACCCGCTGCTGGAGCTGGACCGTTCGCCCTTCCGCGTCGCCACCGAGCACCGGCCGTGGCCGGTACGGGAGGACGGGGCGCTGCGCGCGGCAGCCGTCAGCTCCTTCGGCGTCGGCGGCACCAACGCGCACGCCGTCCTGATCCCGGGCCCCGACCGCGCCGTGCGACCGGCCGGGGCCCGGATCCGGTCGGGTGCGTACGCCGGACCGCACCTGCTGCCGCTGTCGGCCGCGACCCCGGCGGCCCTGGCCCGGCTGGACGAGGACCTCGCCGAGCGGTTCGCGCCCGAGCGGGATGCGGCGCGGGCGCCAGTGCCCGCCGCGGCCGCGCGGACGCTCGCCGGCCGCCGCCGGTACAAGTACCGCCAGGCCGTGGTCGTCCAGGACGCCGCGCACGCCGCCGAGGCCCTGCGGGCCGCGGCCGCACGGACCGCCACCCCGCGGACCCTTGGGAAGGTCGCCTTCCTCTTCCCCGGCCAGGGCACCCTCAAGGAGGCCGCGGGCGAGGCCGCGTACCGGCTGCTGCCCGGATTCCGCGCGGCCTTCGAAGAGGTCCGCAAGGTCGCGGCCGACGACTGCGGCGTCGACCTCACCCCCCTGATCACCCCGGCAGCCGGGTCCGACGGCGCGGAGGACTGGTTCGCCGACACCGTCCACCAGCAACTGGGCCTCTTCGCCCTCGGGTTCGCCTTCGGCACGCAACTGCGGGAGTGGGGCGTCGAGCCCGCCGCCATGCTCGGCAACAGCATCGGCGAGTACGCGGCCGCCGCCCTCGCCGAGGTGTGGACCCTCCCCGACGCGGTCGGCGTGGTCCACCTGCGGGCCCGCGCCATGCGCGACGCGGAACCGGGCCGCATGGCCGTCGTCGGCGCCCCGGCCGCGGAGGTCGAATCCCGGCTGCCCGCCGGCCGTGGCGTCACCATCGCCGTCCGCGGCAACGGCAGCGTCGTGCTGTCCGGCAGCGAACCGGCCATGAACGAACTCCTCGCGGGGGAGACCCTCCAAGGGCTGCGCGTCACCCCCGTACACACCCGGCGAGCCTTCCACTCGCCGGCCATGGACCCGGCAGCCGAGGCGGTGCGGGCACATCTGTCGTCGATGCCCTCCCGCCCGCCACGGCTGCCGTACATCTCCAACACCACCGGCGACTGGGCCGACCCGGACACGGCGGGCGCGCCGGAGACCTGGGCCGCGCACCTGCGCGAGCCGGTGCTGCTCGACGCGGGCACCGCCACCCTGCTGGCCTCCGGCTGCACCACCTACGTGGAGCTCGGCCCGGGCGGGTCGATGACCGGCTCGCTGCGCGGCGCCCCCGGCTGGGACCCCGCCCACACCACCGTGCGCCTCGCCCCCGGAGGCCGGACCGACGCCGACACCGGGCTGCTCGAAGCCCTCGGCACGCTCTGGGAACTCGGCGTGGACCGAGCGCTGGAGACCCTGCACGAGGCGCGGTACGCCGACGAGGAGGACCGCCCGGTGCGGTGCTCCCTCCCGGGTCACCCGTTCCTGGGCGAGGACCCCGAAGAGGGCCTCGCCGTACGCCCCGCCCGTACGGAGCCCGCCCCCGCGGCGCCCGCCCGTACGGCCGCACCCGCCGCGGCGACCCGCACCGGAGCGCTGCGCGGCGTCCTCGAAGAGGCGTGGTGCCAGACCCTGGGGGTCGCCGCCGTCACCGACGAGGACGACTTCTTCACCCTCGGAGGGGAGTCGCTCCTCGCGCTCGCGCTGACCACCGCCGTACGGGAGCGCACCGGGGCCGAGGTCTCGGTCACCGAGTTCTCGCTGGCGGGGACCTTCGCCGGGCTGACCGGACTCGTCGAACGGCAACTGCCCGACGGCCCCGCCGCCGGCGCGGTGACCGCCGCGCCCCGCCCGGCCGGACCGGTCACCCTGCGCGCGGGGGACGGCCGCCCCGTCTTCCTCGTCTCCGACGCGAGCGGCAACGCCCTGCCCTACCGGGCCCTGGCCGGGCTGATCGCACCGGAGAGCGACCGTCCGGTCCTGGCCCTCGAACAGCACGCCCAGATCGGGCGCGGCGGCTTCCGCTCCATCGAGGCCATCGCCGCCGCCCACGTCACCACCCTGCGCCGCGCCCAGCCGACCGGCCCCCTCACCCTCGGCGGCTGGTCCTTCGGCGCCGTCGTCGCCCACGAGACCGCCCGCCAACTCGCCCTGCGGGGGCGGGAGGTGGATCTGCTCATCGCGCTCGACGGCTACGTGCCCGACACCGGGCGGCTGCCCGCCGCCGCGGCTCCCGACTTCCTGCTCGGCGGGGCGCGGGCCGGGCTCGACGCCCTGCTCCAGGTCGGCCCGCTGGCCGCACTGCACCGCCGCAGCCCCGAACTGCGCCGCCGGTTCCTCGCCGGCCAGGCCGCCGTACTCGGCTACCGGCCGCGCGCCGTCGCCTGCCCCGCCGTGCTCCTCAAGGCGGACAGCGACCCGGCGCGCGCCGCCCGGCTGGAGGCCCGGCTGTCCGGGCTCTACCCGGCGGGCCTGCGCGTGCTCCCCGTGGGCGGGAACCACTGGTCGATGCTGACGCCCCCGCACGTCGGCCCACTCGCCGCGCACATCAGTGACGCACTGCCGGACGGGATCCGGTCCGCAACGCACAAGGAGAGGAAGCACCCATGACGGTCTCGGAGAAGCCGCCCGGTACGGAGGAGGCCCCGCAGGAGGCGGAGGCCGTCGCGGAGAAGCCGCTGCTGCGCAACAAGGACTTCCAGTTCCTGTGGACCAGCGAGGCGTTCGCCGCGATGGCCAAGGAGACGGCGGAGGTCGCCTACCCGCTGCTCATCCTCGCCACCACCGGCTCCGCCTTCTACGCGGGCGCGGTCGGCTCCGCCCAGCTGATCACCACCAGCGTCATGTCCATCGTCGGCGGCACCCTCGCCGACCGGATGGACCGCCGGCTGCTGCTGATCGCCTGCAACCTCGTCCGCGTGGCGCTGCTCGGCCTGTTCTGCCTGATCATCTTCGCCGACCAGGTGAACTACCCCGTGGTCTTCGGCATCGCCGTCGGATCCGCGGTGTGCCTGGGCATCTCCAACCCGACCGGGCTCGCCGTCATCAAGCAGCTCGTACCGCCCTCCCAGCTCACCCAGGCCACCGCCCAGAACCAGATCCGCTACTTCGCGGCCACCATGGGCGGCCCGCCGATCGGCGGCTCCCTCTTCGGCGTCGCCCGGGCGTTCCCCTTCCTGAGCGCCGCGATCGGCTTCCTCGTCTCCACCGTGCTGATGCTCTTCATCCGCAAGCCGCTCAAGGTGGAGCAGGCCGCCCCCGGAGAGAAGCGCAACACCGCCGAGGGCTTCCGCATCCTGGCCAAGCAGCCGGTCCTGCGCCTCCTGATCCTCTGGATCATGGGCTCGAACATGGCGTTCACCCACTCCGGCGTCTTCCTGGCGCTGATCGCCACCGCCGAGAGCCGCGGCGCCTCCTCCACCTTCACCGGCATGCTGCTGTCCATCGCGGGCATCGGCGGCCTGGTCGGCTCCCTCATCGCCGGCCCGGTCATGAAGAAGGTCCGCCCCTCCACGCTCTTCCTCGCCGCCGCCTGGATCGGCCCGGTCGCCGCCGTCCTGCTGGCGAACGTCTCCGGCCTGATCCCGCTCGGCCTGATCGTCGCCTGCGTCTTCCTGCGCGGCCCGATCACCAGCGCGCTGTTCCTCGCCTACCTCGCGGCGATGGTCCCCGACAAGGCGCAGGGCCGCGTCCTCGGCGCGGTGATGTTCATGTCGATGATCGCCGCCCCGGTCGGCGTCTTCCTGATCGGCACGATCTTCGACCAGGCGGGTCCGGTCTGGGTGTTCACCACCATGGCCGTGATCTCCGGCCTGGCCGCCCTGCCCACCCTCAGCCCGCGCATCCGCAAGCTCGCACCCCCGGAGGCGTACACGGACACCGCGGACACCGCGGCGACCGCGGAACCGGCCGACGCCTCCGACGCCCCCGGCGCCCAGACCAAGCAAGGAGACTCCCGATGACGACCGAGCTGCCCGGCACCCTCGAACAGCTTCCCCCCGAGTTCTTCACCGCCCCCGAGGGCGGGGACATCCACGCCGGCAACACCCGGCTGCGCTCCTCCGGCTGCCCCGTCAAGGCCATCAACTACCCGGTGGGCGGCGAGGGTTACGTCGTCGCCGACTACGAGACCGCCCTCAAGGGGTTCAGCGACCCCCGGCTGTCCAAGCGCATCGACAACGCCCCCGCCTGGTTCCGCGACCTGGTCAAGGACGCCAGCCCCGTCCTCATCAGCAACATGCTCACCGCCGACCCGCCGGAGCACACCCGCCTGCGCAAGCTGGTCAGCCGCGCCTTCGTACCGCGCCGCATGGAGGTGCTGCGCCCCCGCATCCAGCAGATCACCGACGAGCTCATCGACGCCTTCCCGGAGGAGGGCGAGGTGAACCTGATGGAGTTCGCGTTCTCCCTGCCCATGCGGGTCATCTGCGAGTTCCTCGGGGTCCCGGTCGCCGACCGGCCGCAGCTGCACTCCTGGGGCAACTGGCTCAGCGGGGCCCCCTACCCCGACGCAGAGTCCAACGAGAAGCTCAAGGACGCCAGCGAGAACATCGAGCGCTACCTCCTCGACCTGCTCGCCGACCGCCGCGCCAACCTCGGCGACGACCTGGTCAGCATCCTGCTCCGGGCCGCCGACGAGGAGGGCCGCTTCACCAACGACGAGCTGGTCTCCACCCTCGTCCTGCTGATCATCGCGGGCCACAAGACCACCGCCAACCTCATAGGCAACGGCACCCAGGCCCTCCTCACCCACCCCGACCAGTTCGAACTGCTCCTGAACAAGCCGGAGCTGGCCGAATCGGCCGTCGAGGAGTTCCTGCGCTTCGAGTCCCCCGTCTACCGCGGCACCCTGCGCGTCGCCGCCGAGGACATGGAGCTGGGCGGCTGCCCCATCCCCAAGGAGAGCTTCGTCCACCTCCTGATGGGCTCGGCCAACCGCGACCCCGAGGTCTTCGAGAACCCCGACGAGCTCGACATCACCCGCACCGCCAACCGCCACCTGGCCTTCGGCCAGGGCCCGCACTTCTGCGTCGGCGCGCCGCTCTCCCGGGTCGAGGGCCAGATCGCCTTCACCACCCTGCTCCGCCGCCTGCCGGGCCTGCGCCTCGCCGTCCCCGCGGAGCGGCTCGAGTGGCTCTTCGACAACTCCACCAGCCGCGGCCTGGTGTCCCTGCCCGTCCGCTACGACGCCCGCCTCGCCGCCGACACCCCCCAGGATGCCTGACATGTCCGACCGCACCACACTGGTCTGCCTGCCCTTCGCCGGAGCCGGCGCCTCCTTCTACCGGCCGTGGCAGCGCCCGGCCGACCAGCACGCGCTGGACATCCTCCCGCTCCAGCTCCCGGGCCGGGAGCGGCTGATCGACGAGGAGCCGTACCGCGACGCGGCCACCGCCGCCGACGGACTGCTGGCCGACCTGCTCGGGCAGCTGGAAGAGGCGCCGCAGCCGCACCGGATCGCCCTCTTCGGCCACAGCCTGGGCGCCGTCCTCGCGTACGAACTCGCCCGCAGGCTCGCCAAGACGCCCGGGATCACCCTCCTCGGCCTGTTCGCCAGCGGCTCCCCGCACCCGGCCGAGCAGCGCGAGCGCCGGGCCACCGGCCTGGACGACGACGCCTTCCTGGAGCGCGTCAACGAGTTCGCCGGATACACCCACGAGGCCCTCCAGGACCCCGAGATGCGCGAGCTGATCCTGCCCACCCTGCGCGCGGACGTGGAGATGCACGAGTCCTACGTACCCGCCGGCGGCGAGCCGCTCCCGATCCCCGTCACCAGCCTGCGCGGCGCCGACGACACCCTCGTCAGCCGCACCGAGGCCGCCGCCTGGGAGCGTACGACCGACAGCGCCTTCCGCGCGGTCGAACTGCCCGGCGGACACATGTACCTCACCGATTCCGCGCCGGAGCTCCTGGCGGTCGTCGCCGAGGACCTGGCCCGCGTACGGGAGGAACAGTGCGTCTGACCGGAAAGACCGTCCTGGTCACGGGCGCCGCCCGCGGCCTCGGCCGGGCCACCGCCGCCGCCTGCGCCGCCGAGGGCGCCGACCTGGTCCTGCTGGACCTGTGCGGAGACCTCGACGGCGTGCCGTACCCGCTGGGCACGCAGGGGCAGTTGGAGCACACGGCGACGCTGTGCCGAGAGGCCGGCGCGGCCGTGCTCACCGCGCCCTGCGACGTACGGGACCTGTCCTCGGTGGAGGCTGCCGTGGCACTCGCCGAGGAGCGGTTCGGGCACGTCGACGCCGTCGTCAACAACGCCGGGATCGCCGCCCCTTCGGGCAAGCCCGCCCACGACATCGCCGAGGACGAGTGGGCGCTGATGATCGACGTCGACCTGTCCGGGGCCTGGCGCGTGATCCGTACGGTCGGCCGCTCGATGAGCGCCCGCCGCTCCGGCAGCATCGTCAACATCTCGTCCACCGCCGGGCTGGTCGGCTACCGGCACTTCGCCGGGTACGTCGCCGCCAAGCACGGGCTGATCGGGCTGACCAAGGCCGCCGCCCTCGACTACGCGCCCACCAAGGTCCGGGTCAACGCCGTGTGCCCCGGCTCGGTGCGCGACGACTCCTCCGCCGAGGGCCGGATGCTCGCCGAGATCGCCCGCGCCCTGGAGGTGCAGGTCGGCGAGCACGAGCAGACCTTCACCGAGGCCCAGCCGATGAACGCGCTGATCGAACCGGAGGACGTCGCCGCGGCCGTGGTCTACCTGGTCTCGGACGACTCCCGGCAGGTGACCGGCTCGGTCCTGACCGTGGACGGCGGATTCACCGCGCGCTGAACGGGCGTGGAACCCGGTGGAACCCCAGAGAGGTGACCGTTGTGAGAGAGGGAGGACACCCCGTGGTGGGTGAGCAGTGCCACGCCGTACAGATCCGGCTGACCGGGCCCGAGGCCGACACCGAGGGGCTGACCGCCCGCCTGGCCGCCGTCGGCCCCTGGCGCCTGTGGGTGGAGGACGTACCGGCCGACTCCGACGCCCCGGGCGCGGCCCGCCGCCGCACAGCGGAGCTGAACCGGCCGACGGAGACGGTCCGCTGCGTCCTGCTCCGCCACCGGGACGGCAACGCCGACCTGGTGGTCGTCGCCCACCGCTCCGCCCTGGACCGGGCGGGTCTGGCCCGGCTGACCGCCGTGGTCTCCGGTGCGTCGCCGCTGCCGGGGGCCCTGCCCCCGGACCCCCGCGCCTCAAACGCCGGCGGGGCTGGGATGGCCTCCGGCGGCGCCTCAAACGCCGGCGGGGCTGGATTTGCCTCGGGCGGCGCTTCGGTCGCGGGCGGGGCTGAGGTTGCCTCGGGCGGCGCTTCAAATGCCGGCGGGGCTGGATTTGCCTCGGGCGGCGCTTCGGTCGCGGGCGGGGCTGAGGTTGCCTCGGGCGGCGCTTCAAATGCCGGCGGGGCTGGGATTGCCTCGGGCGGCGCTTCGGTCGTGGGCGGGGCTGAGGTTGCCTCGGGCGGCGCTTCAAATGCCGGCGGGGCTGGATTTGCCTCCGGCCGGGCTGAAGCGGTGCCGTCCGACTGGGGTGGCGGGGTGCGCGGGGATGGCGGCTGGGCCACCGGGTCGCTCGACCTGCCTGCCGCCGACGCCGCCGACACCGACGGCTGGCTCGCCGCGCTCGCGCTCACCCTCCAGCGGTACGCGGGCCACGGTGCCCCGGACAGCGCCGTCGTCGCCACCGACCTGCGCGGCGCGCTCGAACTCGCCCTGCCCGCCGGCGCCTCCCTCGCGGACCTGCGCACCGCGGCCTCCGCCGCCACCGCCGTCGACCGGCCCGTGACGGCCGGCCTGATCGAAGCGGCCGCCGCCGACTTGCCCGACGCGGCCCGGACCGCCGACGGCGCGGCCGCCGCCGGCCAGGCCGTCACCGACCCAGCCGTCACCGACCCAGCCGTCACTGGCCAGGCCGTCACTGGCCAGGCCGTCACCGACCCAGCCGTCACCGGCCAGGCCGTTACCGGCGCCGCAGCCACCGGCTCGGTCGGTGCCGGCGGTATCGGCCTTGGGGCGGACCGGTATCTGCCCTGCCTCGCGCCGCCGTTCCCGCTCACGCTGGCCCTGCTGCCGCTGCCCTCCGGAGGAGCCCGGCTCTGGTACTCCGCCCGGAGCAGCCACTTCTCCGCCGAGACCGCCGCCGCCTTCGTACGGCATCTCGCGCACCTGTACGGGCAGTTCGCGGCGGCCCCGCACACCCCCGTCGCCGACGCCGAGCTGCTCGACGCCGCCGAGCGCGAGCGCGTCGCACGGCTCGGGCGCCCCGCGCAGCCGCTGACCGGCGAACCGGCCCGGCTCACCGACGCGTTCGCCCGTATCGTCGCCGCGACCCCCGACGCCACCGCCGTCGGCGACGGCGACACCTCCCTCACCTACCGCGAGCTCGACGCCCGCGCGGACCGGCTCGCCCACGGCCTCCTCGCCCACGGCGTCACCCCGGGGGACCGCGTCGGCATCTGCCTGGAGCGGACCACCGAACTCGTCGTCGCCATGATCGGCGTGCTCAAGGCGGGCGCGGCCTACGTGCCCACCGACCCGGCCTACCCCGCCGACCGGCTGGTCCACACCGCCCGGGACGCGGGCCTCGCCCTCGTGATCACCCGCGCACACGAGTACCCCGCCGAAGCCGGCACCGCCGTCACCCCCGACGCGCTCACCGCGACCGACCCCACCGGCCCCCTCCCGCGCACCGGCGGCCCGGACGACCCCGCCTACGTCATCTACACCTCCGGCTCCACCGGCCGCCCCAAGGGCGTCGTCGTCCCGCACCGCAACGTCGTCGCCCTCATCGACGCCACCCGCGAGGAGTACGGCCTCGGCCCGGACGACACCTGGACCTTCTTCCACTCCGGCGCCTTCGACTTCTCCGTCTGGGAGATCTGGGGCTGCCTGCTCACCGGCGGCCGCCTCGTGGTCGTCCCGTACCTCGTCTCCCGAGACCCCGAGGAGTTCCGGGACCTGCTGCTCCGCGACCGGGTCACCGTGCTCAGCCAGACCCCCTCCGCGTTCTCCCAGCTCCTGGAGACCGACCACGCCCCGCTCCCCGTACGCCTCGTGGTCTTCGGCGGCGAACCGCTGGACGCCCGGATGCTGCTGCGCTGGTTCGACCACCACCCCGAGAGCGACTGCCGCATGGTCAACATGTTCGGCATCACCGAGACCACCGTGCACGTCACCGCCCAGACGGTGACCCGGGCCCTCGCCCTCGCCGGCTCGCGCTCCGTCGGCCCGGCCCTCCCCGGCTGGCACCTGTACGTGATCGACGCGCGCGGCCACCTGGTCCCGCCCGGGGTGACCGGCGAGATCTGCGTCGGCGGCGCCGGCGTGGCCCTCGGCTACCTGGGACAGCCCGAACTCACCGCCACCCGCTTCACGCAGGACCCGTACGCCGACGGTCGCCGCTACCACAGCGGCGACCTGGGGAGGCTGCGCCCCGACGGCACGCTCGAACACCTCGGCCGGATCGACAGCCAGGTCAAGATCCGCGGCTTCCGCATCGAGCTCGACGAGATCCGCTCGGTGCTCCTGGAGGACCCGGACGTCCGCGCCGCCGCCGTGATCGTCCGCCGCGAGGACCCGGCCGACCCGGCGTCCGCCCGGCTCGACGCCTACGTGGTCCCCGCCGACCTGGACACCGCCGGGGTCCGCAAGCGGGCCGCCGGGGTCCTGCCCGGCTACATGCTCCCGGCGACCGTCACCGCGCTCGACACCCTCCCGCTGACCACCAACGGCAAGCTCGACGCCGCCCGCCTGCCGCTGCCCGTGCGCACCGCGGCCCCGGCGCCCGCGCCCGCGGCCACCGAGGACGGGGAGGACCGGGCCGCCGTCCTCCAGGAGATCTGGACGACGGTCCTCGGGACCCCGGTCGGGCTCGACGACGACTTCTTCGAGCTCGGCGGCAACTCCCTCTTCGCCGTCCGCATCAGCGCGGCACTGCGGGCCCGCGGCCTGCCCGCGGTCCCGCTCCGCGACCTGTTCCGCACGCCCACCATCAGGGCCCTGGCCGGGACCGGCGACCATGGATGAGTACGTCCTGGGCGACGGGGAACCCCGGATCGGCCGGGCCCCGCAGGGCCGCGAGGTCGTGCTCTGGTGGCTGGACACCACCCGGGAGGTGGTCGGCGGCCACCGGGTGGAGAGCGCTGACGGCCTGCTCAGCGAGGGGGAACGAGGCCGGGCGGCGCGGCTGCGCCGGCCCGGCGACCGGCACCGCTACCGGGCCGCCCACATCGGGCTGCGGCTGATCCTCGGCGGCTACACCGGCCTGGACCCGCGGTCCGTGCCGGTCACCCGCGAGGACTGCCCCTGCTGCGGCGAGCCGCACGGCCGGCCCGCCGTGGCGGGCGGCGGCCCGCACTTCTCCCTGTCGCACAGCGACGACCTGGCGCTGATCGCGGTCTCCGGCGTGCCGGTCGGCGCCGACGTGGAGGGGGTCCCCAAGCCCGGCATAGCCGAGGAACTGCTCCCCTCCCTGCACCCGGAGGAGAACACCGCCCTGCGGGCCCTGCCCGACGCGCGGCGGCCGAGCGCGCTGGCCCGGCTGTGGACCCGCAAGGAGGCCTACCTCAAGGGCACGGGCGTGGGCCTCGCCTACGGCTTCGCCGAGCCGTACGTCGGCATCTCGGACACCCCGGCCGCACTCGCCGGCTGGACCGTCCTCGACGTCCCGGCCCCACCGGCCTACGCGGCGGCCATCGCCCTGAGCGCGGCTTAGGGCTCGTCCCGCCGCGCGGCGCGCTGCGCGAGCAGGAGCAGCGTGACCGGGACGAGGCCGAGCGCGAAGCCGGAGGGTTCGAGGATCCAGCCGCCGGCGAGGACCCACGCCCCCAGGGCCCAGCCCAGGTGGCGCGGGATCTCCTGGCCGGTACGGGCCATCCGGACGACGAGCAGACCCAGCAGGATCAGCGGCACGGCGAAGCTGCCGGGCAGGCCCCAGAAATCGGCCAGCGACGGGGCGTTGGCGGGGTCCTCGATCGCGTTCGGGCCGTGCAGTCCGCCGCCGAGCCAGTCACCCCATCGCGACCAGGTCTTGACGGTGAAGAAGGCGATGTGGACGGCGCCGATGGCGACGGTGCTGCGCCCGGCCCAGACGGCCAGGGTGCGTGCGCGGTCGGGGCCGGGGGCGCCGTCGACGTGGGCAGGAGCATTTACGGCACTACGAGTTCCGATACTCATAGTTCCGTATGATGGGTCAATGGAGCCTTCCAAGCAACCCCCCGGCCGCCCGCGGGACAGCCGCGTCGACGACGCGATCCGTGACGCGGTACGCGAGTTGGTGCCCGAGGTGGGGTACGCCGCGCTGACCATGGACGCCGTGGCCGCCAAGGCACGCGTGGGCAAGGCGGCCATCTACCGCCGCCACGCCTCCCGCGGCGAACTGGTCTTCTCCGCGCTCGTGCACGGGAGGCAGCCGCAGCCGCTGGCCGACACCGGAACGCTCCTCGGGGACCTCACCGCCCTCGCCCGGCTCGTCCTCGGGATCTTCTCCGACCCCGTCGTCCTCGCCGCGACCCCCGGCCTGCTCGCCGATCTGAAGCAGCAGCCCGACATCGCCGCGCGCTTCCAGGACACCTTCATCGCCGGCGAGCGCGCCCAGGTGACGGCGCTCCTGGAGCGGGCCCTCGCGCGCGGCGAACTGACCGCGCTGCCGGACCCGGCAATGGTCCACGCGGCCGTACTCGGCACCGTCTTCGCCTGGGTGTTCCTCCTGGCCCAGCCCCCCGGCCCGGCCCTCGCGCCGCGGATCGCCGCGATGGTGCTGGCGGGGATCGCGGAATGGGCCCACGACGACCACTGACCCTGCCGGGCGGGGTGCGCCGGCCCGCGCTAGCGGAGCGGCTTGGCCATGCAGCGGCTGGAGTCGTAGAAGCGGTAGTGGCCGAACTTGGCCGACATCGTGTAGCCCGAGGACAGGTAGAGGGCGATCGCCTCCGGCTGCTGGTCGCCCGTTTCGAGGACCATCCGGGTGCGGCCGGCCTCGCGGGCGTCCGATTCCAGGGCCGCCAGGATCCGGCGGGCCAGGCCCAGGCCGCGGGCCTCCGGGATCACGTACATGCGCTTCAGCTCGGCGTCGCCGTCCGAGTAGCCCTCTTCGTTCTCCTCCTGGCTGCGCCAGCCGCCACTCGCGACCGGGGAGTCCGCGGCGTCGTACGCCAGCAGATACAGGCCCCGCGGCGGGGCGAACATGTCGGGGTCCAGGAAGGTGACGTCCCCCTCACCGTCGTACCGCGCCTGGTACTCCAGCTGGACCTGATCGTTGAGCTTGACCGCGTCCGGGTGGTCGTACGGCACGGGGCGGAGGTTTATACCGTGAGACATCCGATTAGCTTACGGAACCGTCCGGCTATGGTGCTGGGATGCTCACCGTGACCTCCGTGAATGTGAATGGGATCCGCGCCGCCGCCAAGAAGGGCTTCGTGGAGTGGCTCGCCGGATCCGACGCCGACGTCGTCTGCCTGCAGGAGGTGCGGGCCGAGGAGGGGCAGATTCCGGCAGAGGCGCGGAGTCCCGAGGGCTGGCACACCGTGTTCGCGCCGGCCGCCGCCAAGGGCCGGGCCGGGGTCGCGCTGTACACGCGGCGGGAGCCCGAGCGGGTGCGGGTCGGATTCGGGAGTGACGAGTTCGACACGAGCGGGCGGTACATCGAGATCGACCTGCCCGGGGTGACCGTCGCCAGCCTCTACCTGCCCTCCGGCGAGGCCGGGACCGAGAAGCAGGACGAGAAGTACCGGTTCATGGGGGAGTTCCTCACCTACCTCCAGGAGCTGAAGGTGCGGGCCGCCGCCGACGGGCGCGAGGTCGTGGTCTGCGGTGACTGGAACATCTGCCACCGGGAAGCCGACCTCAAGAACTGGAAGACCAACCGGAAGAACGCCGGCTTCCTGCCCGAGGAGCGGGAGTGGCTCGGGAGTGTGTACGCCGACGCCGGGTACGTCGATGTCGTGCGCGCGCTGCACCCCGACACCGAGGGGCCGTACTCCTGGTGGTCCTACCGCGGGCGGGCCTTCGACAACGACGCCGGCTGGCGGATCGACCTCCAGGTGGCGACCCCGGGGCTGGCCGCGAAGGCCGTGAAGGCGTTCGTCGAGCGGGCCGAGACGCACCCCGAGCGCTGGTCCGACCACGCGCCCGTGACCGTCGTCTACGAGCTGGGTTCCTGAGCGGGGGACGCGGCCAGCAGGCGGTCCATCGCCATGGTCAGCTCGGCCTCGACCACGCTCTTCGCCAGCGGGCGCAGGCGCGGGAGGGCGTCCGGCGAGATGTGGGTCGATATCAGCTCGGTGAAGAGGGCCGCCATCGCGTCCGCGTGCTCGCGGACGCGCAGGCCCGTCTCCAGGACGGCCGCGAGCGGAACGCCCTCGCGCACCAGCGCCGAGGAGACGTCCAGGAGGCGGCGGCTGACGTGGACGATCGTGTCGCCGTCGACCGCGAGGTAGCCGAGGTCGAGCGCGGCCGCCAGGTTCTCCGGGGTGACCTCGCCCTCGAAGTAGTCGGCCAGGGCTTCCGGCGTCAGTCGTACGGGGGTCTCCTCGGAGCAGCCGATGCCCAGGAGCTCGCCGAGCTGGCTCACGTCGCGGCCGCTCTCGAAGGCGGCGGTCAGCTCCGCGATGCCGCCGAGGGTGTGGCCGCGCTCCAGCAGGGCGGCGATGGTGCGCAGCCGGGCCAGGTGGTGGTCGTCGTACCAGGCGATGCGGCCCTCGCGGCGCGGCGGCGGGAGCAGTTTGCGCTCGCGGTAGAAGCGCAGGGTGCGGACCGGGATGCCGGCTGCCTCGGCCAGTTCCTCCGTGCGGTACTCGCGCACTGCCTTCGCTTCTTCCGTCTCTTCCTTCGCCACAGACGCAGCGTCTCTGATCAGCTTAGTGGTCCCGTGTCGGAGCATTGTTTCCGGCGATGGGATTTCCCACTGTGGAGGAGAAGCGTGGGCGTGCAGGTGGAAACCCGCGCCCAGTGCTGTTCCTCGTGGCCGGTGTCGGCTGGTGGTGGGCGTGCTGATCGTCGTCACGCCCTGGTGCCGGTGAGCTGCGCGGGGCAGTCGACTCCGGTCCGTGTGAGCGTGTCCCTCCGGACGCTTTCCCACCCGGCTTAAGGGCCTGGCAGGGGAGGGTGTCCGGCGTCGCCTGGGCGTCGGACGTGTTGACTTGTGCCGGGTGGGTCCGGTCTTGGACCGGTCCCGGCTGGTCTTCGGCGCGGTCGGTGTGACGACCGCGCCCGCTTCGAGTGTGTCCACAACCGTACGGATGGCCATTGCGCCAGTGGCTCGGTCGGCGACGGTCTTCGTCTGGTGGGCCAGGCCGCGTGCTGCGATGCGCTGCCAGGCGCCCTGATCGCGGTCGCCTTGCCAGGGGCAGGTGGGGCAGATGGCCCATTTCCAGCCTGGTGTGGTGGGCCGGTCGGGGGCTTTGCGGTGCCGTAGCGGGGTGAGGCACCGCGGACAGTGTCTGGAGGTGTTGCGTGCCGGGACGGTGACGACGGCGATACCCGTCTCCGCGGCAACATGCCGCATCCGCTCCACGATCTGCCCGCGTACCTGCTGGGAGAGCCGGCTGTTGACGGTGCGGCCCATACCGCGGGCTTCCATCGAGCGGAGGTCCTCGACAAAGATGACGCTCGCCCCCGCGGCGATGGCCTGATCGACTGCCCACCTGGCGGCGGCCTGGGCCAATGCGTCATTGAGGTTCGACCGGCGCGCGGACACGTAACCGATCTCGTCACTCAGGATCGTGTGCTTGGCGGCCAAGGCATGCTGTTCGTCTCCGGCCGTGAGCCGCTGGTAGCGGACCGCCTTGGCGTGCAAATATTCGCCCTGCCGTCGCAGCCGGTGCTGCTTGGCGAGAACCCCGGCCGTCCTGAACATGCCTCCGGACCCGAGGGCGGTGATCCGCCCGTCGTCGTGCAGCCGGGCCCCGCCCGCGCTGAGCAGGGTGTTCAGGCCCCAGTCCACCCCGAGCGCGACCGTGTGCCCGCTGGGGGTCGTCTTTGGCACCGGGTGGGTGTAGGCGAGATCGGCGCGGACGCGGCCCTGGTGCGGGCGGAGGCTGGGCAGGTGCAACACCGCGCCCGCCGGGACCGTCGGAGGCAGTGCGATGAGGCAGGTCACCCACGTCCAATCCCGGTATGACCGCGGGTCGGCCCGGGTGGGGAGCTGCAAACGCAACAGTGCACGGCCCGGCTCGGTCTCTTGACGTTCGATGGTGGTCTGCTGCCCGTCGCACGCCGACAGCAGCAGTAGCCGCGCGGCTCTGGGCGCGGCCTCCATCTCGAACAGATCGGCGGGCATCCGGTCGTGTTTCTTGGCGAACGCGGCGATCTGCCGAGTGCGGGAGTTGATGACGCTGGACGCAAGGTGCTGTCCGCCCGGCACCGCCGCACGCACCGAGTCCCACTCCCCGGGCGTGCGCCTGCCGGGATCAGCAGGCCAGGACGCGAGCACCCCGACGGTCAGGTCTGCGCGCCAGATCGCAGACCGCAGCAAGCGTCCGGCCTGCTCCTGCGCCATGCGAACGATCCGGTCATTGACCCGAATATCGTCCGGCGGCGCGACGCTCCAGCCAAGACGACGCAGAGCCATCCACGCGTTCGACGGCAGCTTCCTGCCCCCGCGGTCCTCCCCGGAGGCCAGCACACCCACATGGGCGGCGTTCCAGCGCTCGACCAGCAGCTCGGCGACCATGGTGGCCACCAGATCGGCACACCAACCGACCCGCTCCGCCAGCACGGAGACCGCCAGCAGCTCACCGGTCTTCTCGTCCACCCCGCTCCGCAACAGACCGCGGGCACAAGCAGTCCGGGTGGTCTGGCCCACGGCTAGCGACACCTTGCGACTCAACGCTCACCTCCGCTGTCAGTGGTGTCATCCGATCAACGACACCGCGCGTAAAAGGTCACCTATTCGATCCACGAATGAGCATGTGGTGTCTGCGCAGGAGGCACTTCAGGACGACCCGCCAGGCGAACACGTTGGAGCTGCGTGAGCCTATGGTGCGTCCGGCAGTAACTTTCCGGGCGCGACCCCTACCCATGAGTACGGGGCTGCTCTACCCTCCCGATTGTGCCAGTGATTGCTGGCAGTGTTTATCTGGGTCTGAGGCGGAAGGCGGCGGGCATGGGTGGCAGTGACACACGGCGCGAGCACGTACGTGTGGCGGTGATCGGGTCCGGGTTCGGCGGGCTCGGCGCGGCCGTGCGGCTGCGGCGCGAGGGGATCACGGACTTCGTCGTGCTGGAGCGTGCCGACGCGGTCGGCGGGACCTGGCGCGACAACAGCTATCCGGGATGCGCGTGCGACGTTCCCTCGCACCTGTATTCGTTCTCGTTCGCGCCCAATCCCGACTGGCCCCGGACCTTCTCGGGCCAGCCGGCCATCCGTGCCTACCTGGAGCACGTCGCCGACACCTTCGGGCTGCGCCGCCACATCCGGCTCGACTCCGAGGTCCGGATGATGCGCTGGGACGCGGACGGGCTGCGCTGGGAGATCGAGACCTCCTCCGGCGAGCTGACCGCCGATGTGGTGGTGTCGGCTACCGGGCCGCTGTCCGACCCGAAGATGCCGGAGGTCCCGGGGCTGTCCGGGTTCCCCGGCAAGGTCTTCCACTCCGCGCGCTGGGACCACGCCTACGACCTGCGCGGCAAGCGCGTCGCCATGATCGGCACCGGCGCCTCCGCCATCCAGATCGTGCCCTCCATCGCCCCCGAGGTGGAGCGCCTGGCGCTCTTCCAGCGGACCCCGCCGTGGGTCCTGCCGCGCTCCGACCGGGCGATCAGCTCCGTCGAGCGGTGGCTGCACCGCCAGCTGCCCTTCACCCAGGCGGCGCGGCGCGGGATGCTGTGGGGGATCCGGGAGCTCCAGGTCAGCGCCTTCTGCAAGCGGCCGAACCAGCTCGGGCTGATCGAGTCCCTGGCCAAGGCCAACATGGCGCGCTCCATCAAGGACCCGGCGCTGCGGGCCAAGCTGACGCCCTCGTACCGGATCGGCTGCAAGCGGATCCTGCTGTCGAGCGAGTACTACCCGGCCCTGGCCCGGCCGAATGTGGATCTGGTCGCCTCCGGGCTGAAGGAGATCCGGGGCTCGGTGCTGGTCGCCGCCGACGGGACGGAGACGGAGGTCGACGCGATCATCTTCGGCACCGGTTTCCACGTCACGGACATGCCGATCGCCGACCGGGTGGTGGGCGCGGAGGGCAAGACGCTCGCGGACGCGTGGAAGGACGGGATGCAGGCGCTGCGCGGGGCCACCGCCGCCGGTTTCCCCAACTGGATGACGATCATCGGTCCGAACACCGGGCTCGGGAACAGCTCGATGATCCTGATGGTCGAGTCGCAGCTGAACTACATGGCGGACTATCTGCGGCAGTTGGGGATGTTGGGCGGGAAGGTCGCGCTGGCAGCGCGGCCTTCCGCCGTCAACCAGTGGAACCGGCAGGTGCAGGCCCGGATGGAGCGGACCGTGTGGAACACGGGGGGCTGCACGAGCTGGTACCTGGACGCGCAGGGGCGCAACACGACCGTCTGGCCGGGGACCACGGGGGAGTTCCGCCGGGAGACGCGGACCGTGGACCTTGCCGAGTACGAGGTCGTACGGGTGCCGAGCCGCGAGCGGGTCCCGGCCGTCGTGGGGTCCGGCGCGGCGCCGTTGCGGGGGGCGCTGCCCCCGGACCCCCGCGCCTCGAACGCCGGCGAGGCTGGAGTGGCGCGGCCCGCTGCGCAGGTGCAGGCCAAGGCCCGGAAGGCGCAGGCGCAAGCCGAGGCGCAGGCGCAGGCTCGGTCGGAGGGCGCCGCATGAGTCGCGTGGCGCACGTGACCGAGGGGCGGTACGCGCCGCCCGTCCCGCGGCGGGAGTTCGTGGCCGTTTCCGCCGACGGTGCGCGGCTGCACGTCGAGGTGCACGGCGAGGACGGGGCGCCGGCCGTCGTGCTGGCGCACGGGTGGACCTGTTCCACCGCCTTCTGGGCGGCCCAGATACGGGACCTGGCCAAGGACCACCGGGTCATCGCCTACGACCAGCGCGGGCACGGCCGCAGCCCCGCCGGCCCCGCGCACAGTACGACCGCCCTCGCCGACGACCTCGTGGCCGTCCTCGGCGCCGCGCTCGCCCCCGCGGAGCGGGCGGTCGTCGCCGGGCACTCCATGGGCGGCATGACGATCATGGCGGCCTCCGGCCGGCCGGAGTTCGCCGAGCACGCCGCCGCCGCGCTGCTGTGCAGCACCGGCAGCGCCCGGCTGGTCGCGGAGGCGCAGGTGCTGCCGCTGCGCCCCGGCCGCGCGCGGACCCGTATCACCGGCGCGGTCCTCGGCTCCCGCGCCCCGCTCGGGCCGGTCACGCCCGTCGCCAGGAAAGTCCTGAAGTACGCCACCATGGGGCCCGGCTCCGCGCCCGACAAGGTCGAGGCCTGCGCCCGTATCGTGCACGCCTGCCCCACGGGCGTACGGCACGCCTGGTCCCAGGTGCTGGCCGGGCTGGACCTGGACGCCGACGTGGCCCGGCTGACCGTGCCCACCGCCGTCATCGGCGGCAAGGACGACCGGCTCACGCCCGTCGTGCACGCCCGGGGGCTCGCGGCCGCGCTCCCCAACTGCGTGGGGCTCACCGAGCTCACCGGCATGGGGCACATGACGCCGATCGAGGCCCCGGAGGCCGTGACCAAGGCCGTGCGCGAGCTGACCATGCTGTACCTCGACCAGAAGGAGAAGACGTCGTGAGCGCTCGCAGCAGTCTGGAAGGCCAGGTCGCCGTCGTCACCGGCGCCGCCCGCGGGGTCGGCGAGCTGCTCGCCCGCAAACTCGCCGCGCGCGGCGCGAAGATCGCGCTCGTCGGCCTGGAGCCGGAGGCCCTCAAGGAGGTCTCCGAGCGGCTGCACACCGACAGCGGCCACTGGTACGCCGACGTCACCGACCACGAGGCCATGGCCCGCGTCGCGCAGGAGGTCAAGCAGCACTTCGGCAAGGTCGACATCGTCGTCGCCAACGCGGGCGTGGCCGCCGGCGGGCCCTTCGTCGACTCCGACCCCGACGCCTGGCGCCGGGTGATCGAGGTCAACCTCATCGGCGGCGCCGTCACCGCCCGCGCCTTCCTCCCCGTCCTGATGGAGAGCCGCGGCTACTTCCTCCAGATCGCCTCGCTCGCCGCGATCACCCCGGCGCCGATGATGACCGCGTACTGCGCCTCCAAGTCCGGCGTCGAGGCCTTCGCCCACTGCCTGCGCGCCGAGGTCGGCTACAAGGGCGTCAAGGTCGGCGTCGGCTACCTCTCCTGGACCGACACCGACATGGTGCGCGGCGCCGACCAGGACGAGGTCATGCGGGAGCTGCGCCAGCGGCTGCCGTGGCCCTCGAACCGCACCTACCCGCTGGGGCCGGCCGTCGACCGGATCGTGGCGGGCATCGAGCGGCGCTCGGCGCACGTGTACGCGCAGTGGTGGCTGCGGGGGATGCAGGGCGCGCGCGGTTACCTGCCCGGGATCATCGCGACCGTCGGACAGCGGGAGATGAAGCGGTTCGAACCGCGACTGTCCGGTGTTTCCAAGGGTCTTGTGGGGGCGGGCGGGGCCGCCGACGAGAAGGAGCGCACACTGGGGGCACCCCCAGCGGTAGCTGGGGGAAGTCACTGATCGAAATGCGAGCTTTGTCCGCCCGTGCAAGTCTGGTCGAGGCCCAACCACCAACACCCCTCATGGAGTGAACAGCATGGGTATCAAGGACCAGTTCCAGGACAAGGCCAACGAGCTCAAGGACAAGGCGCAGCAGGCCGCGCAGGGTGCCAAGGGCGAGGCGTCCGAGCGCGCCCGGCAGCTGAAGGAGAAGAAGGCCAAGAGCCCGAGCCCGCAGAAGCCGGACACGGCGCGCCAGTCGTGGGACGACGTCGACGACAACTTCTAGCGGCCCCCAGCCGCCCCGAGGGGCGCGACCGTCCGGACGGTCGCGCCCCTCGCGCATGCCCGCCTACTGCCGCGGCGGCAGCTTCGGACGGCGCCGGTCCGGTACGTCCGTGTAGCCGGGCGGCACCGCGGCCGGGTCCTGTTCCAGCAGTTCCAGCGCCAGGTACACGGCGTCGTCCAGCTGGGCGTGGCGCCCCTCCGCCCAGTCGAGCGGGCTGCGCTGGATCTCCAGGTCCGGCTCCACGCCGTGGTTCTCCACCGACCACCCGTACTCCGGGAACCAGGCGGCGTTCATCGGCACCGTGATCACCGTGCCGTCGCCCAGGGTGTGCCGGCCGGTCATGCCGACCACCCCGCCCCAGGTCCGCTGGCCGACCACCGGGCCGAGCCCCAGCAGCTTGAAGGCCGCCGTGATCATGTCCCCGTCGGAGGAGGTCGCCTCGTCGGCCAGCGCGACGATCGGACCCCGGGGCGCGTTCGAGGCGTACGAGACCGGCTGCGCGTCGCGCGTCAGGTCCCAGCCGAGGATCGAGCGGGTCAGCTTCTCCACCACCAGCTCGCTGATGTGCCCGCCCGCGTTGCCGCGTACGTCCACGATCAGCGCGGGCCGGGACATCTCCATCCGCAGGTCGCGGTTGAACTGCGCCCAGCCAGAGCCGCCCATGTCGGGGATGTGGAGGTAGCCGCAGCGGCCGCCGCTGACCTCCCGGACCACCTCGCGCCGCTTGGACACCCAGTCCTGGTAGCGCAGCGGCCGCTCGTCGATCAGCGGCACGATCGCGACCCGCCGGGCGCGGCCCTCGCCCTCCGCGGGCCGGAAGGTCAGCTCCACCGTGGTGCCCCCGGCCGCCGCGAGCAGCGGGTACGGGCCGGCCACCGGGTCCACGGGGCGCCCGTCCACGTGGGTGAGCACCGCGCCCTCCCGGATGCCGGTGCCGGCGAGCGGGGAGCGGGCCTTGGAGTCCGAGGACTCGCCGGGCAGGATCCGTTTGACCACCCATCCCTCGTCCCTGGGCACGAGGTTGGCGCCGAGCAGTCCGATCGCCCGCTGGTAGTGCGGGGGGCCTTCGTTGCGGCGCGCGGGGGAGACGTAGGCGTGCGAGGTGCCCAGTTCGCCGAGGACCTCGCGCAGCAGGTCGGCGAACTCGTCGGGGGAGGCGACCCGTTCGACCAGGGAGCGGTACTGGCGCAGCACCCCGTCCCAGTCGATGCCGCACATCTTCGGCTCCCAGAAGTACGCGCGGATGAGCCGCCCGGCCTCCTCGTAGGCCTGGCGCCACTCGGCCGCCGGGTCCACCTCGTGCAGGATGCGCCGCAGGTCCAGGTAGACGGTCGAGTCGCTGTCGCCGGACTCGGTCGCCGGGACCGCCCGCAGGTCCCCGTCGTCGTTGATGACGAGGCGGGTGCCGTCGCCGCTGACCGCGAACCAGTCCAGTCCGGAGGCCAGTTCGGTCTTGCGGGCCTTGGTGAGGTCGAAGTGCTCCAGCGTCGGCTTGCCGCTGATGTCGGCCGGGTTGGCGAAGGTCTCGCCGAGCGCGCCGGAGATCGGCCAGCGCAGCCAGACCAGCCCGCCGCCGTGCACCGGGTACAGGGCCGAGTACTTGGAGGCGGTCACGGGGAACGGCGTGACCCGGCTCTCCAGCCCCTCCACCTCCACCGTCACCGCGCCGTCGCCGTCGCCCGACTCCCCTTCCACCGGGTCGAGTCCGCCCGCCGCCGGCCGCCCCTCGGCGGACAGCGCGAAGGGCGAGGGGGTGGCAGAGGACAGCGGCACCAGGTAGGGGCGGCAGCCCAGCGGGAAGGACAGGTCGCCGGTGTGCACGTCGTAGACGGGGTCGAAACCGCGCCAGGACAGGAAGGCGAGGTAGCGTCCGTCCCGGGTGAAGACGGGGTTCTCGTCCTCGAAGCGGCCGTTGGTGACGTCCACGATGGTGCGCGCGCCCGGTCCGGAGATCCGGGCCATCTTGATCTGCCGCAGCGAGCGCCCGATACCCGGGTGGGACCAGGTCAGCCAGGACCCGTCGGGTGAGAACGCCAGGTCGGTCACCGGCCCGTTGATGGACCGGATCAGCTCGGTCACCTCTCCGTTGGAGTCCTCGGTCGCGTCGATGAGCAGCAGGCGCCCGTCGTGGGAGGCGATGGCGAGCCGCTCGCCGTCCGGATCCGACAGCAGTTCCAGTACGCGTCCCAGCTCACCGGAGGCCAGCCGGCGCGGCTCCCGTTCCCCGGAGGCACGCGGGAGGTAGGCGATCTCGATGGCGTCCTCGCCCTCGGCGTCCGTGACGTAGGCGACCTGGCCGCCGGAGCCGAGCATCTCGGGCAGCCGCACCCGTACGCCGGGGGTGTCGGCGATGGTGCGGGCCGGCCCGTCGCGGTGGGTCAGCCAGTACAGGCTGCCGCGCACGACGACCGCGCTGGCCCGCCCGGTGGTGTCCACGGAGAGCGAGTCGACGTGGCTGGCGGCCGGGACCTGGTACGTACGGCGCCCTGCGCGCGGGCCGCCGAGGCGGACCGGGAGCTTGCGCGGGACGGCTCCGGGAGCCAGGGACTCGACGAGCCAGA
The DNA here is from genome assembly GCF_043201175.1 of Streptomyces sp. NPDC048337. Taxonomy (NCBI): domain Bacteria; kingdom Bacillati; phylum Actinomycetota; class Actinomycetes; order Kitasatosporales; family Streptomycetaceae; genus Streptomyces; species Streptomyces sp. NPDC048337. The sequence continues at coordinate 49,502 of NZ_JBICYR010000013.1, read as the reverse complement.
TGTCCCCGGCGCACTGGTAGACGATCCGGGAGCCGTCGCTGGAGGCGTGCCGGGCGTAGAACTCCTCGTGGTCGGTGTGGCGGCGCAGGTCGCTGCCGTCGGGCAGGCAGGAGTAGAGGTTGCCGATGCCCTCGTGGTCGGAGAGGAAGGCGATGCGCCCGTCCACGAACATCGGGGCGTCGAGGTGACCCTCCACGTCCTTCAGCAGCCGCTCGCCGTGCAGCCAGAGCCGGCCGGTGGCGCCGCCGCGGTAGCGCTTCCAGGCGGCCGGCTCGTGCGGGGGTTTGCCGGTGAGCAGCAGGGTGCGGTGTTCGCCGTCGATGTCGGCGACCTGGATGTCGGAGACCGGTCCCCAGGGGAGGCGACCGCCGGGACTGCCGTCCGTGGGCAGCTTGTAGGCCCAGGAGTAGTACGAGAACGGCTGTCCGTGCGAGGAGACCGCCAGGATGTTGCCGTCCGGGTCCCAGCCGCAGACCCGGGTGTCGGTGGAGCCCCAGTGGCTGAGCCGGCGGGCCGGGCCGCCGTCCACGGGGGCGAGGTGGATCTCGGGATCGAGGCTGCGCCAGGTGGTGAAGGCGATGTGCCGGCCGTCGGGGGAGAAGCGGGGGTGCCCGACCCGGGTCCGGTCGACGGTGATCCGCCAGGCCCGGCCGGGGGTTTGGCCCTCGGGGACCAGCGGGGCGACCCAGAGGTCGTCCTCGGTGGCGAAGCACAGCAGGTCGTCGTGCAGGTGCGGGAACCGGAGGTACGCGACGTCGTGACTCACCCCCCAATGCTTTCCGCGCGGAGGGGGCCTGGCAACTCGTACAGGTGATCCACGCCACTCCCGTAAGCGAAACGGAACGGTTTCGTTTCGCTTGTCTCGGAGGTATGGTCTACGTGTACGGAACAGATCCGTTTCGATAAGAGGCCCGTTCGGATGGGAGGCGCGGAGATGACCGAGGCGATGTCGGCTCGGCGCAGCCGGATCACCCCCGAGCGGGAGGCCGAACTCCACGGGGCGGTCCTCGACCTGCTCCGCGAGGTCGGCTACGAGGCGCTGACCATGGACGCGGTCGCCGCCCGTACGAAGTCCAGCAAGGCCACCCTCTACCGCCAGTGGGGGAGCAAGCCGGAGCTGGTCGCGAAGGCCCTTCGATGTACGCAGCCCGTCTCGCTGCGGGAGATCGACACGGGCAGCCTGCGCGGCGACTTCGCGCGCATGGTGGAGCACTCCGACGACGCGCAGATGGCCAAGGACACCGCACTGATGCGGGGTCTGGCCCATGCCGTGCACGAGAGCCCGGAGCTCCACAAGGCCCTGCGGGACCTGCTGGTCGACCCCGAGATCACCGGCCTCCAGGTGATGCTCCAGCGTGCGGTGGACCGGGGCGAGATCCGCCCGGACTGCCCGGCGCTGGATTTCGTACCGCACATGCTCATCGGGGCGTTCATCGCGCTCCCGCTGATCGAGGACCGTCCGGTGGACCGGACCTTCCTCGGTGACTTCATCGACGCCGTGGTCTTCCCCGCCCTGGGCGTCTGATCTTCCCCGTCCCCACGGATCGCTCCTGCTGTTCTCGCTGCTCCTGACACGCCGCTCTCGTCGTCGGGCCGGCTCTTCCTGCCCTTCCATCCCACGACCTGAACGGGAGAACCACCGACGTGGCTACCTTCCTCTACCGGCTCGGCCGCGGCGCCTTCCGGCGCCGCCGCTTCGTCGCCCTCATATGGGTGGCGCTGCTGTTCGCCGCCGGCTTCGGCGCGTCGACGGCCGGCGCACCCTCCTCCGGCTCCTTCTCGATACCCGGCACGGAGGCCCAGAAGGCCTTCGACCTGCTGGAACAGCGCTTCCCCGGCATGTCCGCCGATGGCGCCACCGCCCGGATCGTCATCCAGGCCCCGGCGGGCGCCAAGGTCACCGACCCCGGCCCCAAGGCCGAGGTCGAGAAGATCGTCGAGGGACTGAAGTCAGGCCCCGGCAAGGACCAGGTCTCCTCGGTCGCCGACCCGTACCAGGCGCAGGCCGTGAGCCAGGACGGCTCCACCGCCTACATCAGCACCAAGTACAAGGTCAGCGGCATGGAGCTGACCGACGCGACCCGTGACGCGCTCAAGGACTCCGGCAAGGAGGCCAAGGCTGCGGGCCTGAACGTCCAGATCGGCGGCGACGCCCTGATGGCGGCCCCCGAGACGGGCTCCGGCGAGATCATCGGCATCGTGATCGCCGGCATCGTCCTGGTCATCACCTTCGGCTCGCTGATCGCGGCCGGCCTGCCGCTGCTGACCGCGCTGATCGGCGTGGGCATCGGCATCTCCACCATCACCGCGCTCGCCAACGTGCTGGACCTCGGCTCCACCACCTCCACCCTCGCGATGATGATCGGCCTCGCGGTCGGCATCGACTACGCCCTCTTCATCGTCTCCCGCTACCGCGCGGAGCTCGCCGAGGGCCGCGAGCGGGACGAGGCCGCGGGCCGGGCCGTCGGAACCGCCGGCTCCGCCGTCGTGTTCGCCGGTCTGACCGTGGTCATCGCCCTGGTGGGCCTGGCCGTCGTCAACATCCCCATGCTCAGCAAGATGGGCTTCGCGGCCGCGGGCACCGTGGTCATCGCGGTCCTGGTCGCCCTGACGCTGGTCCCCGCCATCCTGGGCTTCGCGGGCAAGAAGGTCCTGCCTGCCGGGCAGAAGAGCAAGCTGTTCGGCAAGGGCAAGCCCGCCCTGGAGAAGAAGGCCAACGGCGGCACCCGCTGGGCCCGCTTCGTCCTGCGCCGCCCGGTCATGGTGCTGCTGGCGGGTGTGATCGGCCTCGGCGTCATCGCCGTCCCGGCGAGCAAGCTGGAGATGGGCCTGCCGGACGACGGCGCCCAGCCGGTCTCCACCACCCAGCGCCAGGCGTACGACCTGCTGTCCGAGGGCTTCGGCCCGGGCTTCAACGGCCCGCTGATGGTGGTCGTGGACGGGGACAAGGCGCTCGCCGACTCCACCGTCGAGCGGATCAAGGGCCTGGAGGGCGTCGCGGCGGTCACCCCGCCGACCCCCAACAAGGAGGGCGACGCGTCGATCATCACGGTCATCCCGAAGGACCGGCCGTCCTCCACGCAGACCGAGGACCTGGTCCACGAGATCCGTGACGGCAGCGGCGACGACGTCCTCGTCACCGGCGCCACCGCGATGAACATCGACTTCTCGCAGAAGATGAACGACGCGCTGCTGCCCTACCTGGCACTCGTCGTCGGCCTCGCCTTCCTGCTGCTGATGCTGGTGTTCCGCTCGATCCTGGTCCCGCTCAAGGCGGCCCTCGGCTTCCTTCTCTCGGTCGTCGCCGCCCTCGGCGCCGTCGTCGCGGTCTTCCAGTGGGGCTGGCTCGGCTCGCTCTTCGGCGTGGAGCAGACCGGCCCGATCATGTCGATGATGCCGATCTTCATGGTGGGTGTCGTCTTCGGCCTGGCCATGGACTACGAGGTCTTCCTCGTGACCCGCATGCGCGAGGCGTACGTCCACGGCGAGCGCCCCGGCCAGGCCGTGGTGACCGGCTTCCAATACAGCGCCCGGGTGGTCGTGGCCGCCGCCGTCATCATGATCGCGGTGTTCTCCGGCTTCATCGGGGCCAGCGAGCAGATGGTCAAGATGATCGGCTTCGGTCTGGCCGTCGCCGTCTTCTTCGACGCCTTCGTGGTCCGGATGGCCATCGTCCCGGCGGTGCTCGCCCTGCTCGGGCACAAGGCCTGGTGGCTGCCGAAGTGGCTGGACCGGCTGCTGCCGAACGTGGACGTGGAGGGTGAGAGCCTGCGTCGGCACCTCAAGGACGCAGCGGATTCCCCGGAGGACCCGGACAAGGACCGCGAGCTGGTCAACGCCTGACCCGGCTCCGTACGCACGCGAAACGGCTCCCCCAGCTACCGCTGGGAGGTACGCCCAGGCCCCGTACCTGAACCTCAGGTACGGGGCCTCGGGGTACCTCCCAGCGGTAGCTGGGGGAGCCCGTTACGCCTGTCGGGTGGCGGTGGGGGCACCTCCAGGCCGGAGGCTGGGGGAGTGCGTACGGCGCAGGAAGCGCCGCAGGGCAGCGATGTCGAACTGGATCACGGCGACGCCCTCGGGGGAGTGGAACTCGACGACCGCCTGCACGCGGCCGCAGGGCCAGACGCGTACGTCCCCGGTCCCCGTCGGGGCCAGCAGCCCCGCCTCCAGCAGGGCCCGGGGGAAGACCCACTCGTTGTCGGTGCCTTCGGGGGTGACGTCCGCCGGGAAGACGATCCGTACGGCCAGCGGCTCGGCGGGGGCGAAGCGCAGGGCGACGGGGATCGCCCGGTAGAGGGGATCGTCCGTGATCACGCGGGCGCGCACCCGCTCCTCGACGACGGTCGCGGTCATGGTCGCTGCGGGATTCTCGGCGGGTGCTGACATCGACCTGCTCCTCAAAATCCGGTCGTTCGGAAATCGGAGTCTTTGAGTCCGTTTGTCCGTCCAGACTCGCACATTCCGACGGATCCGCGAGGTTCTATTTGTCACCCAGCCGCTCTTGCCAACAGTTCGCAATTAGGCCCTATTCTTGAACGGTTAAAGACTGCGTCATCGGAAGCGGAGCCCCTCCATGCATGTGCCCGACGGATTCGTCAACGCACCCGTCTCGGTGGCCGCCGGAGTGGCGGCCGCCGCCGCGGTCGCCGTCAGCCTCCGCGGCGCCCGCCGGGAGCTCGACGAGCGCACCGCCCCGCTCGCCGGCCTCGTCGCCGCCTTCATCTTCGCCGTGCAGATGCTCAACTTCCCCGTCGCCGCAGGCACCAGCGGACACCTGCTGGGCGGCGCCCTCGCCGCCATACTCGTCGGCCCCTACACCGGCGTGCTGTGCGTGTCCGTCGTCCTGCTCATGCAGGGCATCCTCTTCGCCGACGGCGGGCTCACCGCCCTCGGCGTGAACATCAGCGTCATGGGCGTCGTCACCGTCGTCGTCGCCTACGCGATCTTCCGCGGGCTGCTCAAGGTGCTGCCGCCCACCCGACGCTCCGTGACCGTCGCCGCCTTCGCCGGAGCGCTTCTCTCGGTGCCCGCCGCGGCCACCGCCTTCACCGGCATCTACGCCATCGGCGGCACCACCGACGTGCCCATCGGCAAGGTGTTCACCGCCATGGTCGGCGTGCACGTGCTCATCGGCATCGGCGAGGCCGCCATCACCGCCGCGACCGTGGGCGCCGTGATCGCCGTACGGCCCGACCTGGTGCACGGGGCGCGCGGGCTCGCCGCTCCGCTGAAGCTGCGCGTGGCGGGCGAGCTCGTCGACGCCCCGGCCGCGGCCGCCGCGCCGGCCCCCGTCGCCGCCCGCTCCACCCGCAAGGTGTGGGCCACCGGGCTGGTCACCGCCCTGGTCCTCGCCGGATTCGTCTCCTTCTACGCCTCCGCCAGCCCCGACGGCCTGGAGAAGGTCGCCGCCGACCAGGGCATCGACCAGAAGGTCGAGGAGCACGCGGCCGCCGGCTCCCCGCTCGCCGACTACAGCGTCAAGGACGTCGACGACGCCCGCCTCTCCGGCGGCCTCGCCGGCGTCATCGGCGTCGGCGCGACCGTCGCCGTCGGCTCCGGCATCTTCTGGACCGTGCGCCGCCGCCGTACCGACGAGCCGGCCGCGACCGTGCCGTCGACGGTCTGAGAGCCAGAGGATCCGGGATGGGAGCGGGCCACGCCCACAAGCTCTACCGGCACGGGCACTCGCCCGTGCACGCACTGCCCCCGCACTGCAAGCTCGCCGCGGCCTTCGCCTTCGTCGTGATCGTCGTGTCCACACCGCGCGAGGCGGTGTGGGCCTTCGGGCTGTACGCGGTCCTCCTCGCGGTCGCCACGGCCGTGGCCCGCGTACCGGCGGGCTTCCTGCTGCGCCGACTGCTGATCGAGGTCCCGTTCGTCGCCTTCGCCGTCCTCATGCCCTTCGTGGCGGAGGGCGAGCGGGTGGAGGTCCTCGGGATGTCGCTCAGCGTCTCCGGTCTGTGGGGCGCCTGGAACGTCCTGGCCAAGGGCACGCTCGGCGTCGCCGCCTCCCTCCTGCTCGCCTCGACCACCGAACTGCGGGCCCTGCTGCTGGGCCTCCAGCGCCTCAAGCTGCCACCGCTCCTCGTACAGATCGCCTCCTTCATGATCCGCTACGGGGACGTGATCAGCGGCGAGCTGCGCCGGATGTCCATCGCCCGCCGCTCCCGCGGGTTCGAGGCCCGCGGCATCCGGCACTGGGGTGTCCTGGCCAAGACGGCCGGCGCCCTCTTCATCCGCTCCTACGAGCGCGGCGAGCGGGTCTACCTCGCGATGGTCAGCCGCGGCTACACCGGCTCGATGCCGGTGATCGACGACGTCGTGGCCACGCGCGCCCAGTGGGCGTACGCGGCCGCACTCCCGGTGACGGCGCTCGCCGTCTGTTTGATGGGATGGACCCTTTGAGTCCTCCCCTTCCCGAGGGAGGGATTCCTGGCTCACGCTGCCTGGTGGACCGGCGGCCCGTCAGGTCTTCCACGATCAGCACCAGCCGGGTTGAAACCAGCCCGGACAACAGCAATGCGAAAGGGGACGTGCGTGCTTGGTTCTCGCTACGCACTGTCTGTAGTGAACCCTATCGGATCCTGTAACCGGAGGTCCAAGTGAACCCTGATCCCTCACTCGAGGTTTCCGGCCTCGCCTACGCCTACCCCGACGGCCACCAAGCCCTCTTCGGGGTGGACCTGACCGTCGGGCGCGGCGAGCGGGTCGCCCTGCTCGGGCCCAACGGCGCCGGCAAGACCACCCTCGTCCTGCACCTCAACGGCATCCTGACCGGCGGGGTCGGCTCGGTGGCCGTGGCCGGGCTGCCCGTCGAGAAGCGCAACCTCGCCGAGATCCGCCGCCGGGTCGGCATCGTCTTCCAGGACCCCGACGACCAGCTCTTCATGCCGACCGTCCGGGAGGACGTGGCCTTCGGACCGGCCGCGGCCGGGATGCGCGGCGCGGAGCTGGAGGAACGGGTCCGGGAGGCCCTGGAGCAGGTCGGGATGGCCGGGTTCGCCGACCGCCCGCCGCACCACCTCTCCTTCGGGCAGCGCCGCCGGGTGGCCGTCGCCACCGTCCTGGCGATGCGGCCCGAGATCCTCGTCCTCGACGAGCCCTCCTCGAACCTCGACCCGGCCTCGCGGCGCGAGCTCGCCGACATCCTGCGCTCGCTCGACGTGACGGTGCTGATGGTGACCCACGACCTCCCGTACGCGCTGGAGCTGTGCCCGCGCTCCGTCATCCTCAGCGAGGGCGTCATCGCGGCGGACGGCCGCACCCAGGACCTGCTGTGCGACGAGCCCCTGATGCGGGCCCACCGCCTGGAGCTCCCCTTCGGCTTCGACCCCCGTTCGGTGGCCGTGGCATAAGGGCCCGCCGTCGGTTGTTGGGGTCGACGTGAACATTCAGGGTGTGGTGGCGGAGGGCTTCGAGCCCGTCAGAGACGCGTTCGTACGCAATTTCGAGGTGCTCGGGGACCGGGGCGCGGCCGTCGCCGTCTACCGGGACGGGCACAAGGTCGTCGACCTGTGGGGCGGCACCAAGGACGCCAACGGCACCGAACCCTGGGCCGAGGACACCGCGCAGATCGTCCGCTCCGCGACCAAGGGCGTGGCCGCCGCCGTACCGCTGCTGCTGCACCAGCGCGGACTGCTGGACCTGGACGCTCCGGTGGGCTCGTACTGGCCGGAGTTCAAGGCGGGCGGCAAGGACCGGACCCTGGTCCGCCACCTCCTCTCCCACCGGGCCGGCGTCCCCGCGCTGGACCGCGGGCTGACCGTGGCCGAAGCCGCGGACGGGGTCAGCGGAGCGCGCGCGGTCGCCGCGCAGCGGGCCTTCTGGGAGCCGGGCACCGAGCACGGCTACCACGCGCAGACCTTCAGCTGGCTGGTGTCCGAGCTGGTGCTCCGCGCCACCGGGCGCACCGTCGGCTCGATCCTGGCCGAGGAGATAGCCGAGCCGCTGGGCCTCGACTTCTGGATCGGCCTGCCGGAGGGCGAGGCGCACCGGGTGGGCCGGGTGGCCCCGGTCGACCCGCCGGAGAGCGCGGGCATGCTCAAGACGCGGCCGCGGCGCAACGTCTCCGAGGCCTACGCCGACCCCGGCTCACTCACCCGTCGCGCCTTCGCGGCCATCGACCCCCAGCCGGACGAGAACGACCCCGTCTACCAGGCCGCCGAACTCCCCGGCTCGGCCGGAATCGGCACGGCGCGCGCCCTGGCCCGCTTCTACGCGGCCACCATCGGGGTGGTGGAGGACGGCGCCCGGATCTTCACGCCCGAGACGACGGCGCTGGCCGCGCGGGAGCTCTCCTCGGGCCCCGACCGCGTCCTGGTGGTCAACACCCGCTTCGGCCCCGGCTACATGCTGCACGGCCCGGCCTCCCCGCTGCTCTCCCCGGCCTCCTTCGGCCACCCCGGCCGCGGCGGCTCCCTGGCCTTCGCGGACCCCGAGTCGGGCATCGGCTTCGGCTACGTCACCAACGCCCACGCCAAGTCGGTCACGGCCGACCCCCGAGCCCAGGCCCTGGTACGGGCCCTTCGCGCCGCGCTGGCCTAGCGGTACGTACTTCGCCGCGGCGCCCCGGCAGCGGCGGGCCGCGAATCAGCCCGCGTTGAGTACCTGGGCCACGATCGGGCCGGCGGCGTCCGAGCCGTGGCCGCCGCCCTCGACCATCGCCGCCGCGGCCACGTCCCCGCTGAAGCCGGTGAACCAGCTGTCCGGGCTGCCCGAGCCGTCCACCTCCGCGGATCCGGTCTTCGCCCCCTTGTCGGAGCCGCCGACGGCGGCCATCGTCTGCTGGGCCGTCCCGCTGCTCGCCGTCAGCCGCATCATCGACACCAGCTGAGACTGCACCGAGGACTTCATCCGCCGCTGCGCGGTCGCGATCGTACGGCCGTCGAGGTCCGGGGAGACCAGCAGCGGCTGGCGGAACACGCCCGTGCGCGCCGTCGCCGTGATGGACGCGACGTTCAGCGGGTTCATGGTGATCTGGCCCTGCCCGATGTAACCGGCGGCCTCCTCCGCGCCCGTCGCCGTCGGGACCCTGCCGTCGACGGACTTGACGCCCGTCTTCCAGTCCAGGCCGATGCCGAAGACCTGCGTGGCCTCCTTCGACAGGGCGGCGTCGTCCTTGACCTCGTCGATCGGCTTGATGAAGGCGGTGTTGCAGGACCTGGCGAAGGCGGTCGCGAAAGTCGCGCCCGGCGCCTCGAAGTTCTTCAGGTTGTGGAAGGTGCGGCCGCCCCAGACCGCTTCCTTCGTGCACTCCGCCGGCTTGTCGGCCGAGACCAGCCCCCGGTCCATCAGCATCGCCGCCGTCACGATCTTCAGCGTGGAGCCGGGCGCCCGGGCGCCCCTCATCGCCGCGTTGAAGCCGTCCTTGCGGTGGTTGGCGACGGCCAGGATGTGCCCGTTGCCCGTCTGGACGGCGACCACCGAGGCCTCGGGGTGCTTGGCGACCGCCTGCTCGGCGGCCGCCTGCACGCCCGCGTCCAGATACGTCTTCAGCGTGCTCGGCTCGCCCTCCACCAGCGTCAGCAGCGTCCGCTTGGGCCCGGCGGCCGGTTCGATCCACACCTCGGCGCCCGGTTTGCCGCCCGCCTTGCCGCCGTACGCCGCGCGCAGCTCGTCGAGGACCGGCCCCAGCGAGGGGTACTTCTCCGCGCTCAGCTCCTGGCCGTTTCGGTCCACCGCCTTGACCGGCGGGCTCGCGGGGGCGCCCGCGCGCAGCGTCTCGCCCCTCTGGAGCTGCGGGTGCAGGACCGACTCCTGCCAGTCGACCAGCGGCTTCCCGCTGGTCAGGCCGCGCACCACGGTCAGCTGGGAGTCGTAGGCGAGCGGCTTGGTGACGCCCTCGTAGGTGATCTCCGCCTCGACCTTGTACGGCACGGTGGTGCCGTTCGGCGTGCCGGGGGTGATCACGGCCTTGGACACGTGGGCCTTGGCCGTGAAATCGCCCACCGCGGTCTGTGCCGCCGCCGCGTTGTTCGTCAGGTCGGCGGCCGCCCGCGCGTCCCCGGCCGCCCACGCGGCCAGGAAGGCCTTGGCGGTCGCGGCCGTCTCCTTCTCGGTGACGGGCCCGCTGCCCTTCTCCGCCTGCGCGGAGGCGGAGCCGTCGGGCCTGCCCCCGCCCTTGCCGTCCCCGCCGTCCCCGACCAGGGCGTACACCCCGTATCCGGCCCCGCCGACCATCGCCAGGAATACCCCGCCGACGATGGCGCCCTTCGCTGCCCCGTTCACTGACGTCCTTCCCCCGGAACCACTGTTCTCTGAACATGTTCAAAGAACCTCAGGTGTAGACCTTACGTCGTGACATGGCCACGGACCGTGCTTGTTACCGGACCGGAACCTCGATGGCCGAAAAGGAGCGGAATACGACAGAAGGGCCCTCCCGCACGCGGGAAGGCCCTCCGGCCATGGCGTCCGACCGCCTCGCTACACCCAGGTGTCCAGCCACATCCGGCCACGCCACGAGTCCATCGGCAGGGTCTGGCCCGTGTAGATCGGCCAGAAATAGATGAAGTTCCACACGATCAGCAGGACCAGCACCCCCGCCCCGATCGCCCCCAGCGCACGCCTGCGCTCGCTCGACCCGGCCGGGCCCAGCAATGCGCCGATCATCATCGCCACCGCCAGGCACAGGTACGGGACGAAGACCACCGCGTAGAAGTAGAAGATGGTCCGCTCCTGGTAGTTGAACCAGGGCAGCAGGCCCGCGCCCAGCGCGCACGCGATGGCGCCCGCCCGCCAGTCGCGCCGGAAGAACCACCGCCACAGCACGTACAGCAGCGCGAAGCAGCCCGCCCACCACAGCAACGGGGTGCCCAGGGCCAGCACCTCGCGGGCGCACTTGCCCGCCTCGGTCGCCGGGCAGCCGTCGGTGCCGGGCTCGGGGGACTCGTAGAAGTAGGAGACCGGCCGGCCCAGGACCAGCCAGCTCCACGGGTTGGACTCGTAGGTGTGCCCCGAGGTCAGGCCCACGTGGAACTTGTAGACCTCGGTCTCGTAGTGCCACAGGCTGCGCACCCACTCCGGCAGGAGCGACAGCGCGCTGTCCTGGTCGTTCTTGGCCGCCCAGTCGCGCAGGTAGCCGCCCTTGCCGTTGTCCGGGCTGAAGATCCACCCCGACCAGGAGGCCACGTACGTGAGGATCGCGACCGGCACGAGGGACAGGAAGCCGGGCCAGTTGTCGCGGCGCATCATCGCCATGTGCGGGGAGCCCGCGCCCGCGGTGCGCCGCGCGGCGGTGTCCCACATCACCATCAGGACGCCGAAGAAGGCCAGGGCGATGAAGCCGTTCCACTTCGTCCCGGCGGCCAGGCCCAGGCAGACCCCGGCCAGGAGCCGGTACGGGCGCCAGCCCAGCCGCAGCGTCTCGGCGATCTTCGCGTCGGGCTTGGTGCGGCCCTCCTCGTCCACCGGAAGCGCGTCCGCGAGCCGGGCCCGGGCCCTGTCCCGGTCGATGAGCAGCGCCCCGAAGGCGGCCAGCACGAAGAACATCAGCACCAGGTCCAGCAGCGCGGTGCGGCTCATCACCAGGTGCAGGCCGTCCACCGCGAGCAGCGCGCCCGCCAGGCAGCCCAGGAAGGTCGAGCGGAACAGGCGGCGCCCGATCCGGCACAGCATCAGCACCGACAGGGTGCCGAGCAGGGCGGTCATGAACCGCCAGCCGAAGGGCGTGAAGCCGAACATCCACTCGCCGAGCCCGATCACCCACTTGCCGACGGGTGGGTGCACGACGTAGCCCGGGTCCAGTGGGAGGGAGACCCCGTCCGGATTGGCGAGGATCGATTTGTCGATGTCCTTCGGCCAGCTCGCCTCGTAGCCCTGCTTGATCGTGGCCCAGGCGTCCTTGGCGTAGTACGTCTCGTCGAATATCACCGCCTTCGGGCTGCCCAGGTGCACGAACCGCAGCACCCCGGCGACCAGCGCCACCAGCAGCGGCCCCGCCCACGACAGGATCCGCTCCCAGGTCCCCCACGCCCGCTGCGGCAGACCGAAGGTCATCCACAGCTGTGGAGAGGGCTTGGCGTACGGGGGCACCAGGCGGGTGCGGACGTCCGCGCGCGGCGCCGCGGCGCCCGGCACGTAGCCGAAGGCGCGCAGCCGGCGCAGCCAGGTGGACGGCTCTTCTTCGCGTCCCGCCGGCGGGGCGGACGGGGCCCCCGCGGGGCTGGGCGGCGGCGTCGCGGTACTGGTCACCGGCACATCGTAGGGAAAGGATCTGTGAGAGCCCCAGCGGCGGGGAGCGTCCGGGCGGCCAACTGAGAGGATGGGCGGGTGACAACTGACCAGCCCCGCGGTATCGAGACCTCCTCCCCGGCCGGCGTCCTGGTGCTCGCCGGCACCCCCATCGGCGACCTCGCGGACGCCCCGCCGCGGCTCGCGGCCGAGCTGGAGCGGGCCGATGTGATCGCCGCCGAGGACACCCGGCGGCTGCGCCGGCTGACCCAGGGGCTCGGCGTGCACACCACCGGGCGCGTCCTGTCGTACTTCGAGGGCAACGAGTCCGCCCGCACCCCCGAACTCGTCGAGGCCCTGGCCGGCGGGGCGCGGGTGCTGCTGGTGACCGACGCGGGCATGCCCTCCGTCTCCGACCCCGGCTACCGGCTGGTCGCCGCCGCGGTGGAGAAGGACATCCGGGTCACCGCCGTCCCCGGCCCCTCCGCGGTGCTCACCGCGCTCGCCCTGTCCGGGCTGCCGGTGGACCGCTTCTGCTTCGAGGGTTTCCTGCCGCGCAAGGCGGGCGAGCGGCTCGGCCGGCTGCGCGAGGTCGAGGGCGAGCGGCGCACCCTCGTCTACTTCGAGGCCCCGCACCGGCTCGACGACACCCTGGCCGCGATGGCCGAGGTCTTCGGCCCCGAGCGGCGGGCCGCCGTGTGCCGCGAGCTGACCAAGACGTACGAGGAGGTCAAGCGCGGCGGGCTCGGCGCGCTGGCCGCCTGGGCCGCCGAGGGCGTGCGCGGGGAGATCACCATCGTGGTGGAGGGCGCCCCGGCGGCCGCCCCCGGCGATGTGGACGACGAGGAGCTCGTGCGCCGCGTACGGGTGCGCGAGGAGGCGGGGGAGCGGCGCAAGGAGGCCATCGCGGCGGTCGCCGCCGAGGCCGGGGTACCCAAGCGCGAGGTCTTCGACGCGGTCGTCGCGGCAAAGAATGCGGCACAAAAGGTGCCGTAAGTCGGTAAAGAGCTAACCTGAAAAGCAAAGCTCAGACCGCGCACCGGCCCCTTTGGGCATGACTCGGCCAAAGGCCGTCCATTACTGGACAGGGCCTGATGCGCTCCCGCCCGAAGAGGCGTCCACTGGCAATGGCACCAGTGGAACAAGAGGAGCTGGCATGAGTGAGATCGCAGACACCCCGGTACCCGTCGCCGGGCCGGTCGCCGCCGCCGTGGAGACCGTGCACGAGGCGTACTCCTTCGCGTGCATGAGGTGCGGGTACGCCTGGGAGCAGGAGTACGCGATAGAACACCACGTCGACGGCAAGGGTGAGCCGTTCATCATGTACACGGTGAAGGGCGAGCGGGTGCCCTCCCCGCTGTCCAACCCCACCTGCCTGAACTGCGGCGGCCACGTCGTACGCATCATGCGGGCCGGCCAGGTCTCCTCGGTGCTCGGCACGATCGACCGCCTCTACCACCACCGCATCGCGCCCGGGATCGCCGGACCGGTGCCCGCCGGGGCGGACGTCCCCCGCGCCCCCAAGCCGCGCAAGGCGCCCCGGCTGCACGACGCCCCCGGACCCGTGGCCATCGACGCCGACGAGGACCGCCGGGGCTGGCTCTCCCGACTGCTGGGGTTCTTCCGCCGGTCATAAGATCGGCCGTATGAGCACCTCCTCCGCCTCCAAGGACGAACTGCCGCCGCTGCCCGAACCCCTTCGGGTGGCGGTGGCGGATTCGCACACCCACCTGGACATGCAGTCCGGCACCGTCGAGGAGGGCCTGGCCAAGGCCGCCTCGGTGGGCGTGACCACGGTCGTCCAGGTCGGCTGCGACGTGAAGGGCTCCCGGTGGGCCGCCGAGACCGCCGCCGCTTACGAGAACGTCCACGCGGCCGTGGCCCTGCACCCGAACGAGGCCCCCCGCATCGTCCACGGGGACCCGGACGGCTGGTCCCGGCAGGGCGCGCGGGCCGGCGGCGGGGACGCGGCCCTCGACGACGCCCTCGCCGAGATCGAGGCCCTGGCCGCCCTCGACCACGTCAAGGCGGTCGGCGAGACCGGGCTCGACTACTTCCGCACCGGACCGGAGGGCATGGCGGCGCAGGAGCGTTCCTTCCGCGCCCACATCGAGATCGCCAAGCGGCAGGGCAAGGCCCTGGTCATCCACGACCGCGACGCCCACGCCGATGTGCTGCGCATCCTGCGGGAGGAGGGCGCCCCGGACCGGACCGTCTTCCATTGCTACTCCGGCGACGCGGACATGGCCCGGGAGTGCGCCGCCGCCGGGTACTACATGTCCTTCGCCGGAACGGTCACCTTCAAGAACGCGGCGCCGCTGCGCGAGGCCCTGGCGGTCGCCCCGCTCGAACTCGTCCTCGTGGAGACCGACGCCCCGTACCTGACCCCGGCGCCGTACCGCGGACGGCCCAACGCGCCGTACCTCATTCCGCTGACGGTACGGGCGATGGCGGCGGTCCGCGACATCGACGAGGACGCGATGGCCACCGCCCTGGCGACGAACACGGCGCGCGCCTTCGCGTACTGAGCCCGACCGTCGCTCGACACGCTGTGTAATCGTCCAGCTTTGGAGTGTGACGACTCCTCCGCTATGGTGCCCTGCCCGAACCAGCGGGTCCGGACCACCAGTGGAGCGAGCGTCGTGAGCGATACGCAGGGCAGTCACCGCCATGGCGGTCCCGTCCCGGGGTCGTACGAGCCCATGGCCTGGCCGGCCGCCACACAACCCCCGCCCCCGTCCCCCTGGCCCCCCGCATCCGGGGCCCCGGACCCCGAGCCCTGGCAGCCCACCGCACGCGACCGGGACCCGTCACCTTGGCCCCCCGCGGCCGGGGGCGCGGAGTCGTTGCCCCGGCCGGCCGGCGATGATCCGGGGGCAGGACCCCTCCCGTCGGCACCCGGCCCGGGGGTCCCCTCCCCGCGCGGCGGCGGCCGCCGCGCGGCACGCCGCTCCCGCGGCCGCACCATGCCACCCGCGCCCGAGCCCGCCGGGTCGCTGTCCGCACCGGAGGCGCCCGCGGCGCCGGGCCCGGGCCGTCGCCGGGCGCCCGCCCCGGGGTCGGGGTCGGGGTCGGGCCGTCGGGCCCGGGGCGGCACGACCACCGTCGAGCCGCCCGCAGGGCCCCCGGCGGGGCCCGCCGCGGGGCCGGGCCGTCGGGCCCGGGGCACCACCACCGCCGAGCCCCCGGCAGGGAACTGGCGGCGGATCGTGCCGCAGGCCCTCGTCGTCGCCTTCCTCGCCGGCGGCACCACCGCCTTCGTCGCCGCCGACAAGTCCGTACGCCTCACCGTCGACGGCGTCCCGAGGAACCTCCACACCTTCTCCGACGACATCGGTGAACTGCTGGCCGCCGAAGGCCTCGGCATCGGGCCGCACGACCTCGTCGCCCCCGCCCCCGGCGAACCCCTCGACGACGGCGAGGAGATCGTCGTCCGCTACGGCCGCCCCCTCCACCTGACCCTCGATGGCCGCCGCCGCGAGGTGTGGACCACCGCCCGCACCGTCGAGGGCGCCCTGCGCCAGTTCGGCATCCGCGCCGAGGGCGCCTACCTCTCCGCCCCCCGCACCGCCCCCGTCCCCCGCACCGGCCTCGCCCTCAGCGTCCGCACCGAACGCAGCGTCACCTTCATGGCCGACGGCCGCGAACGCACCATCCGCACCAACGCCGCCACCGTCCAGGAAGCCCTCGACCAGGCCGGCATCACCCTCCACGGCCAGGACACCACCTCCGTACCGCCCGCCTCCTTCCCCCGCGACGGCCAGACCGTCACCGTGCTCCGCATCACCGGCACCCGCGAGGTCCGCGAGGAACGCATCCCCTACGAGACCGAGAAGGCCGAGGACGCCACCCTCTTCGCCGGCACCGAGGTCGTCGAGCGCGCGGGCCGCCCCGGCGCGCGCAGGGTCACCTACGGCCTCCGCACCGTCAACGGCGTCCGCCAGAAGCCCCGCCGGATCGCGGAGGAGATCGTCCGCGAACCCGTCACCCAGCTCGTCAAGGTCGGCACGAAGCCACTGCCGGCCTCCGTGGCCGGCGCCGACGGCCTCGACTGGGGCGCACTCGCCCACTGCGAGTCCGGCGGCCGCCCCGGCGCCACCGACGCCTCGGGCACGTACGGCGGCCTCTACCAGTTCGACGTCCGCACCTGGCAGGCCCTCGGCGGCAGCGGCCGCCCCCAGGACGCCCCGGGCACGGAACAGACGTACCGGGCGAAGAAGCTCTACGTGCAGCGGGGGGCGAGTCCGTGGCCCCACTGCGGCCGTAGGCTTTACCGGTGAGCACCGCAGAGCAGCAGCCCAACGAGAACCCTTCTGACGCCCTCCTCGGCCCGGCCGACATCCGGGAGCTGGCCGCCGCCCTCGGCGTACGCCCGACGAAGCAGAAGGGCCAGAACTTCGTCATCGACGCCAACACGGTGCGCCGCATCGTGCGCACCGCCGAGGTGCGCCCGGACGACGTCGTCGTCGAGGTCGGGCCGGGCCTGGGCTCGCTGACGCTCGCCCTGCTGGAGGCCGCGGACCGGGTCACCGCCGTCGAGATCGACGACATCCTCGCCGCGGCGCTGCCCGCCACCATCGAGGCGCGGATGCCCGAGAAGAAGGACCGCTTCGCGCTGGTCCACTCCGACGCGATGCTGGTCACCGAGCTGCCCGGCCCCGCGCCGACGGCGCTCGTCGCCAACCTCCCGTACAACGTGGCCGTGCCCGTCCTGCTGACCATGCTCGACCGCTTTCCGACCATCGAGCGGACCCTGGTGATGGTGCAGGCGGAGGTCGCCGACCGGCTCGCCGCCGAGCCGGGCAACAAGGTGTACGGGGTCCCCTCGGTCAAGGCCAGCTGGTACGCGCACGTCAAGCGTGCCGGGGCCATCGGCCGCAAGGTCTTCTGGCCCGCGCCGAACGTCGACTCCGGCCTCGTCTCGCTGGTCCGGCGGACCGAGCCGATCAAGACCACCGCCTCGAAGGCAGAGGTCTTCGCGGTCGTCGACGCCGCCTTCGCCCAGCGCCGCAAGACGCTGCGCGCCGCGCTGTCCGGCTGGGCAGGATCGCCGGCGGGCGCCGAGGCGGCGCTCGTCGCCGCGGGCATCTCCCCGCAGGCGCGCGGCGAGTCGCTGACGGTGGAGGAGTTCGCCGCGATCGCCGAGCACAAGCCCGAGGCGGAGAGGCCCGCACTGTGAGCGAGCGCACGACCGTGACCGTACGGGTCCCCGCGAAGGTCAACGTGCAGCTGGCGGTGGGCGCGGCCCGCCCCGACGGCTTCCACGACCTCGCCAACGTCTTCCTCGCCGTCTCCCTCTTCGACGAGGTCACGGCCACCGCGGCCGATGAACTGAAGGTGACCTGCGCGGGCCCGGACGCCGACCAGGTGCCCCTGGACCGCACCAACCTCGCGGCGCGCGCCGCCGAGGTCCTCGCGGCGCGGGCCGGCATCGACCCCGCCGTCCACCTCCACATCGCGAAGAACATCCCGGTCGCGGGCGGCATGGCGGGCGGCAGCGCGGACGGGGCCGCCGCCCTGCTGGCCTGCGACGCGCTGTGGGGCCTGGACACCCCGCGCGGCGAACTGCTCGACATCTGCGCGGAGCTGGGCAGCGACGTCCCCTTCAGCCTCGTCGGCGGCGCCGCGCTCGGTACCGGGCGCGGCGAGCTGCTGACCCCGGTGGAGGCCGGGGCGTTCCACTGGGTGTTCGCGGTGGCCGACGGCGGGCTGTCGACCCCGGCCGTCTTCCGGGAGTTCGACCGCCTCACGGCCGGTACGCGCGTCCCGGAGCCGGAGGCCTCGCCGGCCCTGCTCGCGGCCCTGGCCTCGGGCGACCCGGACGCGCTGGCCCCCGTCCTGGCCAACGACCTCCAGCCGGCGGCCCTGTCCCTGCGCCCGTCCCTGGCCGCCACCCTGGCCGCGGGCACGGACGCCGGTGCGCTGGCCGCCCTGGTCTCGGGCTCCGGCCCCACGACGGCCTTCCTGGTCCGCGACCCGGAATCGGCGTCGAAGGTCGCGGCGGCCCTTGAATCCTCGGGCACGTGCCGAGCCACCCGCGTGGCGTCCTCCCCCGCCCCCGGAGCCACGGTTCTCGCCTGACGCGCTCAACGCCCGACCAGCCGGTCCGTCGGAGGCTAGGCTGAGGTCACCTGATCCGCGCGGGAGGCGCTTGATGACGGAGCAGGCGGTGCCCGGCACCACCCCTTTGATTCCGATGCCGGCCCTGACGCCGGCGGCCTTGCGGGTCGCTGTGGCCCAGATCGCCCCGGCCTATCTGCCGGCCTTCGGGCAGGATCTGGACCAGGCTGCAGAGCAGAGCGCCGCACAAAGCACCATCGCGCCCTTGCGGACATTTCTGCAGTGGTGGGGCGAGTTCGTTGCAATCCAGCGCATCCCCGCCCGTGCAAGGCGGATGCATGAGCTGGAGACGATCGCCGACACAGCCTCGGACCGCGCTGTGCTGGACGTGGCGGTGGCGGAGATCCAGCAGATCCTGGCCGCCGCGCGTCGCGAGGTTGCCGCGTGAGCGATGCCTGGACCTGGCACTACAACCCGGATGCAGAGCATGTGGTCGGAGACCTGCCCCCTTAGTTCGTTGCCGAGGTGGAACGGCTCGCTGACCAGTTGGCCACCCTCGGCCGGGACGCCGCCGACGTGGGCCGCGGCCCCTCGGAGGGCGGTGGTCTGGGGCCCTCAATATCTTCGGTGGCCGTGGGCTCCTGATGTTCCTCGCGCCTGAGCGGCTCCGGGAGATCTCCGTCGTGCGGGTGGTCTGGCTCGGCTGAGACGTACTCAGGCGGGAGTTGAGTATCCGCGCCCTGTCCCGTCAAGGTGCGCCGCGCGAGCGTAAGGGCATGGGACAGACCGCCAAGGCAATGGCCGCCGCAACGCCCGCGCAACGGGACCGGTACATCGACCTGCTCCGCGTCGCCTCGCTCGGCACCGTCATCGCCGGGCACTGGCTGATGGCCGCCGTCAGCGGCGACGGCATAGGGAACCTGCTCGCGCTCGTGCCCCCGCTCCAGGTGCTCACCTGGGGGCTGCAGATCATGCCGGTCTTCTTCTTCGTCGGCGGGTTCTCGCACGCGCTGTCCTACCGCTCCCTGGTCCGCCGCGACGACGGGCCCGTCTACGCCGCCTTCCTGCGGGCCCGGCTCCAGCGGCTGCTGCGGCCCACGCTCGTCTTCGTCCTCGTCTGGGCCGCCCTCGCACTGGGCGTGCAGCTCGCCGGGCGCGGCGACGGCGTGCTGAGCGGGGCGGCGCTGCGGATGGTCACGCAGCCGCTGTGGTTCATCGGGATCTACCTCGCCATGGTGGCCTTCACCCCACCGCTGCTGAAGCTCCACGAACGCCACGGCTGGGCGGCCTTCGCCGGGCTGTTCGGCGCGGCCGCCGTCGTGGACGTGCTGCGCTTCGCGCTCGGCGTGCCGTACGTGGAGTTCCTGAACTTTGCCCTCGTCTGGCTCGCGGTCCACCAGCTCGGCTTCCTGCGTGCCGACGGCCGGATCCGCCGCCCCGCCCTCCTCGCGGCCGCGGGTCTGGCCGGGGCGGCGCTGCTGGTGGCGTACGGCCCGTACCCGCTCTCCATGGTCGGGATGCCGGGCGAGAAGGTCTCCAACATGGCCCCGCCCACCCTGGCCCTGCTCTGCCACGGTCTGTGGCTCGTCGGTGTCGTGCAGCTCCTGGCCCGCCCGGCCACCGCCTGGCTGGCCCGCCCCCGCGTCTGGCGCGGTGTCGTCGCCGCCAACGGGATCGCCATGACCGCCTTCCTCTGGCACCTCACCGCCATGCTCGCCGTGTACGGGGCCCAGCTCGCCCTCGGCCTGGACCTCCCGGCCCCCGCCACCGCGGCCTGGTGGGCGCAGGTTCCCGTACGGATCCTGCTGGCCGGGGCCCTGACCGCCCTGCTCGTCGCGGCCTTCCGCCGCTTCGAGGCCCCGGCCGCGGCCTCCACGGCCCCCGGCAGCGGTCCCCGCGCCGCCCTCGGCATCACCCTCTGCCTGCTCGGCATCCTCGGCCTGTCCATGACCGGGCTCGGCGGCCTCCTCGACGGCCACAGCGCCACCCTGATCGCCCTCCCGGTCACCGCACCCCTCGCCATCGGCATGGCACTGACCGGCTGGCTCCTGGTGGAACGGTCCGGCCCGGCCCGGAGGGTTAGGCTGAGGGGCTGATCCCTAACCTTCCCTGGAGCGCGTCTGATGGCCGTCAATCTGGTCAATGTCGAGGCAGTCAGCAAGGTGTACGGCACACGTACCCTGCTCGACGGCATCTCCCTCGGCGTATCCGAGGGGGACCGGATCGGTGTCGTCGGCCGCAACGGCGACGGCAAGACCACCCTGATCCGGATGCTGGCCAAGCTGGAGGACCCCGACACCGGGCGCGTCACCCAGTCGGGCGGCCTGCGCATGGGTGTCCTCACCCAGCACGACTCCCTCGATCCCGCGGCCACCATCCGTCACGAGATCATCCGCGACATGGCCGACCACGAGTGGGCCGGCAACGCCAAGATCCGCGACGTCCTGACCGGCCTCTTCGGCGGCCTCGACCTCCCCGGCTTCGGCCAGGGCCTCGACACCGTCATCGGCCCGCTCTCCGGCGGCGAGCGCCGCCGCATCGCGCTCGCCAAGCTGCTCATCGCCGACCAGGACCTCCTCGTCCTCGACGAGCCCACCAACCACCTCGACGTCGAGGGCATCGCCTGGCTGGCCGGCCACCTCCAGGAGCGCCGATCCGCGCTCGTCTGCGTCACCCACGACCGCTGGTTCCTCGACCAGGTCTGCACCCGTATGTGGGACGTCCAGCGCGGTGACGTCCACGAGTACGAAGGCGGCTACAGCGACTACGTCTTCGCCCGCGCCGAGCGCGAGCGCATCGCCGCCACCGAGGAGCAGAAGCGGCAGAACCTGATGCGCAAGGAGCTGGCCTGGCTGCGCCGCGGCGCCCCCGCCCGGACCTCCAAGCCCCGCTACCGCATCGAAGCCGCCAACGAGCTCATCGCCGACGTGCCGCCGCCGCGCGACAAGTCCGAGCTGATGCGCTTCGCCAACGCCCGCCTCGGCAAGACCGTCTTCGACCTGGAAGACGTCAGCGTCCACGCCGGCCCCAAGGTGCTGCTCAAGCACCTCACCTGGCACCTGGGCCCCGGCGACCGCATCGGCCTCGTCGGCGTCAACGGCGCCGGCAAGACCTCCCTGCTGCGCGCGCTGGCCGAGGCCGCCCGCACCCAGGGCGAGTCCCAGCCCGCCGCCGGCCAGGTCACCGTCGGCAAGACCGTCCGGCTCGCCTACCTCTCGCAGGAGGTCGGCGAACTCGACCCGTCCCTGCGCGTCCTGGAGGCCGTGCAGCGCGTCCGCGACCGCGTCGACCTCGGCAAGGGCCGCGAGATGACGGCGGGCCAGCTGTGCGAGCAGTTCGGCTTCACCAAGGAGAAGCAGTGGACGCCGGTCGGCGACCTCTCCGGCGGTGAGCGGCGCCGGCTGCAGATCCTGCGCCTGCTGATGGACGAGCCGAACGTCCTCTTCCTCGACGAGCCCACCAACGACCTCGACATCGAGACCCTGACCCAGCTGGAGGACCTCCTCGACGGCTGGCCCGGCTCGATGATCGTGATCTCCCACGACCGGTTCTTCATCGAGCGCACCACCGACACGGTGATGGCCCTGCTCGGCGACGCGAGCCTGCGGATGCTGCCGCGCGGCCTGGACGAGTACCTGGAGCGCCGCCAGCGGATGATCGAGGCCGCCGCCCCGGCGCCCGCCCCGGCCGCGGCCGCGCCGAAGTCCACCTCCTCCGGAGACGCCCGCGCCGCGAAGAAGGAGCTCCAGAAGATCGAGCGCCAGCTCAACAAGATCTCCGACCGCGAGGGCAACCTGCACGCGCAGATCGCCGAGAACTCCACCGACTACGACAAGGTGGCCAAGCTCGACGCCGAGCTGCGGGAACTCCTCGCCGAGCGGGACGATTTGGAGATGCGCTGGCTGGAGCTGGCCGAGGAGGCCTAGCCTCCGACCGCCAACTGGCCGGATAACGACGGCGTCACGGGCCGGTCCTCCCTTGGGAACAGGGGCGGACCGGCCCCGGCGCACGGCGTGCGTCAGTGATAGAAAGGTCATCCTCCACGACCCCTGACCGAAGGTACGCGCTGATGACCGAGCCGCCCCAGCCGCCGAACCAGCCGCCGACACCTTCCGGTTACGGACACCTCCCCGGCCCGCCGCAGCCCGGATGGGGGCACCACCCAGCGGTAGCTGGGGGAGGATACCCGCCGCAAGGCGCGAACCCGTACGCCCAGCAGCCCGCGCAGCCCCCGCAGCCGCCCACCGTCCCGCAGCAGCTCCCCGCGTACGGTTACCCGCCGCCGCCCCAGGGCCCCGGCCTGCCGGGCGCGCCGTCGCCGAAGAAGAAGACGACCCTGCTGATCGCCGCCGCGGTCGCCGCCGTCCTCGTCGTCGGCACCGCCGGGTACTTCGCCTTCCGCGGCGGCGACGACAAGGACCCCGAGCAGCCCGTGGCGCAGGGCCCCACCGACGCCACCCCCTCCGGCTCCCCTTCCGTGGACAAGGGCGACGGCAGCGGCAACGGCGGCCAGGAGGCCGATCTCAACGCGGGCCGCAAGCAGGGCGAGAGCAAGGTCCTCTGGCTCAAGACCGCCAAGATCGACGGCCCCGGCATGGGCGTGGAGTCCGAGGGCCAGTGGGTCGTCGGCGACACCGTCGTCAAGAGCGTGTGGAAGAACCTCACCGGCTACGCGGCCACCGACGGCAAGGAGAAGTGGACCCTCGCCTTCCCCGCCGTGATCTGCGCCGTCACCCCGCAGGCCACCGCCGACGGCAAGACCGTCGTCATGTACAAGGACGGCGAGTCCGACACCGCCTCCTGCACCCAGATGCGCGTGGTCGACCTCAAGACGGGCAAGGAGGTGTGGTCGAAGGAGGTGCCCAAGGAGCAGCTCTTCGACATGTTCACCAGCCCCACCGTCTCCATCACCGGCGACACCGTCGCCATCAGCCGCAGCGGCACCGCCAGCGCCTTCAAGGTCAGCAACGGCGACAAGCTCTTCGCCAGCACCCAGGCCGAAGGCTGCAAGCCCGACTCCTACACCACCGGCAACGGCAAGATGGTCGCCCTCGCCACCTGCCTGGACGAGGACAAGACCGCCGAGATCCAGGGCACCGACCCCGTCACCGGCAAGAAGGGCTGGACCTTCCGGGCCCCCAAGGGCTTCAAGGTCACCAGCATCTACTCCGTGGACCCGCTCGTCGTCGACCTCGGCAACGAGGCCGCCAAGGAGCGCTCCGTCGTGGTCATCGGAGCCGACGGGAAGCAGACCGCCACCCTCAGCGCCGAAGGCAAGTTCCCCGAAGGCTGCGGGGACACCGGCATCTTCCGCTCCCTCTCCACCTGTTCCTCGGCCGTCGTCGACGCGGGCACCCTCTACCTGCCCACTGCGCGGGACGAGAAGGGCAACGAGATCGTCGCCTTCGACCTGGCCAGCGGCAAGGCCAAGTGGCGCAGCCCCGCCGGCGCCAAGCGCACCCTCATGCCGCTCAAGGCCGCGAACGGCCAGCTGATCGCCTACCGCAAGGCGGAGTACGACAAGGGCGGCGAGATCCTCTCGATCCCCGCCGGCGGCGGCGCCCCCACCGCGCTCCTGCGCAACCCGTCGGGCCCGGCCGCCCCGGTCGAGAGCTCCTTCACCACCCCGAAGGTCGACTACGTGGACGGACGGTTCTTCATCTCCGCCTCCCGCCTGCTGGCCAAGGGCAAGGACGAGAAGCTCCTGATGGTCTTCGGCAACTGAACGCGTCCACCGAGCCGCCCAGCGAGAGGCAGTAGCAACGCATGAGTACCCCGCCGCCCCCCAGCCAGCCGCCGTCCGGCGGCTTCGGAGCGCCCCAGGATCCTCCGCCGGGCGGGTTCGCCCCACCGGGCCCCCCGGCGCCCCCGGCCGGCCCCCCGGCACCCCCGCAGCAGCCCCCGACCGTACCGGCCGCGCCCGCGGCGCAGCCCGCGTACGGCTACCCGCAGCCCGCACCCGCGGCCGGACCGGGCTACGGCTACCCGCAACAGCCCGGCACCCAGCCGCCGTTCGGGCCGTCCACCACCCCCATGTACGCGCCGCAGCCCCCGGCAGGGTCCGGCGGGGGCGGCAACAACGACAAGCGCAACCAGCTGCTGATCGTCGGCGCGGCCCTCCTGGCCATCGTCCTCATCGTCGGCGGCGGCCTCTGGTACACCTCGGGCGACGGCGGCAGCGGCCAGAAGAACACCGCGGACGGCGGCCCCAGCGCCGGCCCCGACGGCGACAAGCCCCAGGCCGGCACGCCCGGCAGCGAGAAGCCGCCCGCCAACCCCAAGTCGAAGACCCTGTTCAACCTCCCCAGCCCGCAGCCGGCCGAGGTCACCGTGGTCGCCGGCTCCTGGCTCACCGACTCCACCTACGTCAAGTCCGACGTGGCGAAGGTCGTCGGCTACAACCTCGTCGACGGCGGCAAGAAGTGGGAGATCCCCTTCCCGGGCGAGCTCTGCGGCGCGACCAAGCACATCAGCGACAACAAGACGGCAGTCCTGTTCAAGGCCTCCATGCCCACGGCCGAGAACAAGTACGTGCAGTGCACCGAGGTCGGCGTCATCGACCTCAACACGGGCAAGCTCGTCTGGTCCGGCAACGCCAAGGGCGCCACCACCGGTGACAAGCCCGCCGCCTACTACGAGGTGACCCTCAGCGGCCAGACCGTCGCCGCCGGCGGCACCTCGGGCGGAGCCGCCTGGAACCTCGCCGACGGCAAGTCCCTGTGGACGCCCAAGACCGACGGCGAAGGCTGCTACGACACCGGCTACGCGGGCGGCGAGGCCCTCGCCGTCATCCGCAAGTGCGGGCGCAACCCCAACCAGACCGTCCACGCCCAGATCCTGGACCCGGCCACCGGCGCGCCCACGGCCTCGTACAAGCTCGCCGCGGGCATCGAGTACGCGGGCATCGTCTCCACCAAGCCCCTGGTCGTCGCCGCGGACGTCGGCAAGACCGCCAAGAACGCCACCGGCGTCAGCGACCTCTTCGTCGTCGACCCCAAGGGCGAGCTGAAGGCACGCATCTCCCTCGCCTCCGGGAACTTCGCCGGCAAGTGCGCGGCCACCGAGGTCGAGAAGTGCACGGGCATGGTCGTCGGCGACGGCAAGCTCTACCTGCCGTCCTACGAGCACCAGGGCCAGACCGGCACCGGCCGCACCAACGAGCTGCTCTCCTTCGACCTGGAGACCGGCAAGCAGACCACCGACCGCGCCGACGCGGGCGAGAGCTACCAGCTCACCCCGCTGCGCATGGACGGGTCGAACATCATCGCCTACAAGGAGCCCCCGTACGACAAGGGCGGCCAGATCGTCAGCATCGACGGCAAGACCATGAAGGAGACCCTCCTCATGCAGAACCCGTCGGACAAGGCGAGCCGGGCCGTCGAGACCGGCGGCTTCTCACCCGAGTACTCCGAATACCGCTACCACAACGGCAAGCTCTTCATCTCCCGTACGACGGTGAAGAAGCCGTACTCGGACAAGAGCGACCCGGAGTACCTCTTCGTCTCGTTCACCGCGAGCTGAGCGGAAGCAGCAGCAGCGCAAGCAGCAGCAGAAGCAGAGGCAGAAGCCCCCGGAAGGTCATTCCTTCCGGGGGCTTCTGCGCGGAACCCCCGCGCACCGTCGAACAAGCGTGTAGCTTGCCGGGTCAGAAGGGTCGGGGGTGGGTGCCTCAATGGGCGTACGGGTCGTGGTGGTCGACGAGCACCGGCTGCTGGCCGAGGCGCTCGCCTCTGCCCTGAAACTGCGCGGGCACCGGGTGCTCGCCGCCGCCGCCCCGGCCGGGGGCGCCGCCGAACTGGTCATCAGCCGCGCCCCGGAGGTCTGCCTGCTCGGCACGGCCGCGCCCGCCGATCCGGGGGTCTTCGAACCGGTCGTCCGCATCAAGCGGGAGCGCCCGCAGATAGCCGTCGTGGTCCTCGGCCCGGTGCCCAGTCCGCGCGGGATCGCGGCCGCCTTCGCCGCCGGCGCCTCGGGGTACGTACGCCACGACGAGCGCATCGAGGGCGTGGAGCGGGCCCTGGCGAAGGCGCGTGCGGGGGAGGCGGCGATCTCTCCGCAACTGCTGCAGGGGGCCTTCGCGGAGCTCCTGAACCCCGCCGCCCAGCCCGACGACGAGGGCAGCAGGCTGCTGCGGCTCCTCACCCCGCGCGAGGTGGAGGTGCTGGTCCGGGTCGCCGAGGGCGAGGACACCCGGCTCATCGCCGCGGGCATGGAGATCGCGCCGAGCACCGCCCGTACCCACGTGCAGCGGGTGCTGATGAAGCTGGGCGTGGGCTCGCGGCTGGAGGCGGCCGCGCTGGCCGCCCGTACCGGCCTGCTGGACCGGGCGGTCCCGGTGCGGGGGGCGGCGGAGGAGGCCTGATTCCGGGTCCGGATTTCCCCGGAGCCGCCGAATCCGGTAAGCCAGTCTCCTAGCACCCGCGTGCACCCGCGCACGTTCCCCTGGAGAGGCAGTAGTCGAGTGAGCAAGTACCTTGTAACCGGTGGCGCCGGATACGTCGGCAGCGTGGTCGCGGCGCACCTGCTGGAGGCCGGCCACGAGGTGACCGTCCTCGACGACCTCAGCACCGGCTTCCGCGAGGGCATCCCGGCGGGAGCCTCCTTCATCGAGGGCCGGATCCAGGACGCCGCCCGGTACCTGGACTCCTCCTACGACGCGGTGCTGCACTTCGCGGCCTCCTCGCAGGTCGGCGAGTCCGTGGTGAACCCGGGCAAGTACTGGGAGAACAACGTCGGCGGCACCCTCGCCCTGCTGGCCGCCATGCGCGGGGCGGGCGTGGGCAAGCTGGTGTTCTCCTCCACCGCCGCCACCTACGGCGAGCCGGCGGAGGGGCTGCTGACCGAGGCCTCGGTGACCGCGCCGACCAACCCGTACGGGGCCTCGAAGCTGGCCGTGGACCACATGATCGCGGGGGAGTGCGTGGCGCACGGCCTGGCCGCGGTGTCCCTGCGCTACTTCAACGTGGCCGGCGCGTACGGGCAGTACGGCGAGCGGCACGCTCCCGAGACCCACCTGATCCCGCTGGTCCTCCAGGTCGCGCTGGGCGAACGGGAGTCGATCTCGGTGTTCGGCGAGGACTACCCGACCGCCGACGGCACCTGCGTACGCGACTACATCCACGTCGCCGACCTGGCGGAGGCCCACCTGGCCGCGCTGGAGGCCGCCACCGCCGGGGGGCACCTGATCTGCAACCTGGGCAACGGCAGCGGGTTCTCGGTCCGCGAGGTCGTCGAGACGGTCCGCAAGGTGACCGGCCACGAGATCCCCGAGGTCGTCGCCCCGCGCCGGGCCGGCGACCCGGCGACCCTGGTCGCCTCCGCGCGGACGGCCCACGAGCGCCTCGGATGGACCCCGAGCCGCTCGGACCTCACCGGGATCATCCAGGACGCGTGGAACTTCGCACGGACGCACACCTCCACCGCCTCCTGAACCACCCGTTTCCCGCCCGCCCCTCGCGCCTTCCGGTGCGGGGGGCGTGCGCTTTTGTGCCGTACGCGGGGTCCGGGCGCTGTGCGCGGGCGCCCGGCGTGCACACGCCGGGTGAAATGCACCCCGTGCAACTGCCCGTGGCACGCGCCCGTCCGGAAGCCGCCATCCGGACCTTCGGAACAGTCGAAATCAAGCCACCACAAAGGCCGTTCGCAACCTCCGCGCCGGAAAATAGGCGGGAAAACTTCTGCTATTCGGCCAACCGCGAGCCGCCCCCGGCCCTACGCTGATGCGTGACACCGGTGGGGGCCGGTGTTGATTCAGGGGTCGAGACAAGTCGGGTACGACGTCCGGTCCGGGGTAGTGCAGAGATGTCACGGCGGCGGCCGCGGCGGCTGCGGATCACCCGGTCCGGGCGCCGTACCCGCAGTCGTCCGTTCCCCGACCCTTGGGGGTTTTGTGGTTCGTATCCGGGTTCTCGTGGTCGACGATCACCGCATCTTCGCCGAATCTCTCGCAGCCGCGCTCGCGGCCGAGCCGGACGTGGACGTGTCCGCGGCCGGCAGTGGTCCCGCCGCGCTGCGCTGCCTCGAACGCGCGGTGGCCGAGGGCCGCCGCTTCGACGTCGTGCTGGTCGACGCCGATCTCGGCGGGCCGGCCGGGGCCGTGCCCGCCCAGCGGGAATCGGGGTCCGGGCCGCCGGCGCCCACCTCGGACGGGATCGCGCTGGTGGCCGGGGTGCGCCTCGCCCACCCCGGGGTCCGCGCGGTCGTCCTCGCCGAGCGCGACGATCCCCGCCGCGCGGCCCTCGCGCTCCAGGCGGGAGCCTCGGGCTGGGTGGCGAAGGACTGCTCGCTGTCGCGGCTGCTCGCCGTCATACGCGGCGTCCTGCGCGAGGAGACCCACCTTCCGCCCGCGCTGCTCACCGGAGTGCTCCGTGAACTGACCGCCGCGCGCAAGCACCGTACGGACAGTGAACGGCTCGTCGAGTCGCTCACCCCGCGCGAGCACGAAGTGCTGCGCTGCATGGTCGCGGGGCTGGGCCGCAAGGACGTGGCGGCGCGGCTGTTCCTGTCCCCGCACACCGTCCGCACCCACATGCAGAACGTGCTGGGCAAGCTCGGGGTGCACTCGACCCTGGCGGCGGTGGCGCTGGCCCGGCGGGCCGGCGTACGGCCCGCGGAGCTAGCCGGGGATGTTGTCGAACGGAGCGGTCAACTGGCGTAGCAGCCCGGCGAGATCGCCGCGCTCGCTGCGCGAGAGCTGGGCGAGGATCGCCCGCTCCTGGGCCAGCAGCCCGGCGAGGGCCTGGTCGGCGCGGTCCCTGCCCTCGGGGGTCAGCCGCACCAGGACCCCCCGGCGGTCGCTGGGGTCCGGCAGCCGTTCGACGAGGCCCTTCTTGGCGAGCCGGTCGATGCGGTTGGTCATGGTCCCGGAGGTGACCAGGGTCTGGGTCAACAGCTGGCCGGGGGAGAGCTGGTAGGGCGCGCCGGCGCGGCGCAGGGAGGTCAGCACGTCGAACTCCCAGGGCTCCAGGCCGTGCTCGGAGAAGGCGAGCCTGCGCGCGCGGTCGAGGTGGCGCGCGAGCCTGCTGACGCGGCTCAGCACCTCGAGCGGTTCCACGTCGAGGTCAGGGCGCTCCCGCCGCCATGCCGCTACCAGTCGGTCGACCTCGTCCTCCATGCCGATCAGTGTAAGGGGTCTGTCGATGTGAAGTCTCTTCATGTCAAGTCTCTTGATCACGAGTATCTTGACGTCGAGATATAAAGTGCGCGACCATGGGGCATGGAGGGGGCCGAGACAGGTTCCGCTTCCGACAGCCCCGCCAGCAGGGAGGCTCGAACATGCATTCCGATACCGCCCCGGCCAGGATCCCCACGGCCGGTGTCCTCTCCGACCCCTCCGCCCCCACCTGGGACCCCCAGCAGTACCTCCGGCACGCCGGACACCGCACACGCCCCTTCCTCGACCTCCTGACCCGCATACCCGAACTGCCCACCCGCCCCGGCCGCATCGCCGACCTCGGCTGCGGCCCCGGCAACGTCACCGCCCTCCTCGCCGGACGCTGGCCCGCGGCCCGCATCACCGGCTTCGACCTCTCCCCGGAGATGCTGCACCGCGCCGACGACGAGTACGCGGGCCCCACCAACGGAGGCGGCATCCTCGAATTCCGCCACGCGGACCTCGCCGGCTGGCTCCCCGAGGAGCCCTACGACCTGATCGTCTCCAACGCCGCCCTCCAGTGGGTCCCCAGCCACCCGGCCTCCTTCCCCGCCTGGATCAACGGCCTGCGCCCCGGCGGCACCTTCGCCTTCCAGATCCCCGGCAACTTCAGCGCCCCCAGCCACGCCCTGCTCGCCCTGCAATGCGACACCCCGCGCTGGCGGTCCCGCCTCGCCGGCCACGGCGCCCGCTACATCCACCACCTCGAACCCGGCGAATACCTCGCCCGGTTCACCGAACTCGGCTGCGCCGTCGACGTCTGGGAGACCACCTACCACCAGCTGCTGCACGGCCCCGACCCCGTGCTCGACTGGGTCAAGGGCACCGCACTGCGGCCCGTCCTCACCGCCCTGGGCGACGACCGGGACGCCGTGGACGCCTTCCTCGCCGAATACCGCGACCGGCTGCGCGCGGCCTACCCGCCCGGGCCCCGCGGCACCGTCTTCCCCTTCCGCCGGATCTTCGCCGTCGCCCGCAAGGAGGCCTGACCGTGCTGACCGCCGTCGACCACGTCCAACTCGCCGCCCGCGGGGGCTGCCGGTTCGCCGCCGGCCCGGTGCGGCCGCACCTCGGCGTGAGGTGGGGGTCCCCCCGGACGAAGTCCGGGGCAGAGCCCCGGCCCGTCCGCAAAGCCCACCCGGGACTGCGGGTCACCGGCATCGCGGCCCACGCCAGCAGACTGGAGGAACACGGGGCCAAGGCCCTCTGGTTCCAGGAGCCCACCCGGCCGTAACCCGCCCCACGGAGCGACACGACGGCGCCCCGTCACCGGATCAACGGTGACGGGGCGCCGTCGTACACCCGCGCACGCCGCGCGGCGTTCAGCTCTTGCGGCGGCCCACCAGCTGCGGCTTCGACTCCAGCCCGTCCAGCCCGTGCCAGGCCAGGTTCACCAGATGCGCGGCGACCTCCGCCTTCTTCGGCTTGCGCACGTCCAGCCACCACTGCCCGGTCAGCGCCACCATCCCCACCAGCGCCTGCGCGTACAGCGGCGCCAGCTTCGGGTCGAAGCCCCGCGCCTTGAACTCCAGGCCCAGGATGTCCTCGACCTGCGTGGCGATATCGCTGATCAGCGAGGCGAAGGTGCCCGTCGACTGCGCGACCGGAGAATCCCGTACCAGGATCCGGAAACCGTCCGTGTACGACTCGATGTAGTCCAGCAGCGCGAACGCCGCCTGCTCCAGCAGCTCCCGCGGATGCCCGGCCGTCAGCGCGCCCGTGACCCCGTCCAGCAGCTGGCGCATCTCCCGGTCCACGACGACCGCGTACAGACCCTCCTTGCCGCCGAAGTGCTCGTACACCACCGGCTTGGACACCCCGGCCTTCGCCGCGATCTCCTCCACCGACGTGCCCTCGAAGCCCTTCTCCGCGAACAGGGTCCGGCCGATGTCCAGCAGTTGCTGGCGCCGCTCCGCGCCCGTCATCCTCACCCGGCGGCCGCGCCTGGGCTTGTCGCTGCTGGAAGTACCGCCGTCGATCGCCACGCCCCCCATCATGCCGCGTTCGACTCGTTTTCCCTGCGGCGGGCGTCGATGCGCGAGGCCGACGGCCAGCGCACGTCCGTGGCCCACCCCAGCTGCTCGAACCAGCGGATCAGCCGCGCACTGGAATCGACCTGGCCGCGCAGCACCCCGTGCCGGGCCGAGGTCGGATCGGCGTGGTGCAGGTTGTGCCAGGACTCCCCGCAGGACAGCACCGCCAGCCACCACACGTTGCCCGAGCGGTCCCTGGACTTGAACGGCCGCTTGCCCACCGCGTGGCAGATCGAGTTGATCGACCACGTCACGTGGTGCAGCAGCGCGACCCGCACCAGCGAGCCCCAGAAGAACGCCGTGAACGCGCCCCACCAGGACATCGTCACCAGACCGCCCACCAGCGGCGGGATCGCCAGCGACACCATCGTCCAGTAGATGAAGTCGCGCGAGATGCGGCGGATCGCCGGGTCCTTGATCAGGTCGGGCGCGTACTTCTGCTGATCGGTCTGCTCCTCGTCGAAGAGCCAGCCGATGTGCGCCCACCACAGGCCCTTCATCAGCGCCGGCACCGTCTCGCCGAAACGCCACGGCGAATGCGGGTCACCCTCGTGGTCCGAGTACTTGTGGTGCTTGCGGTGGTCCGCCACCCAGCGCACCAGCGGCCCCTCCACCGCCATCGACCCCATCACGGCGAGAACGATCCGCAGCGGCCGCTTCGCCTTGAACGAACCGTGCGTGAAGTAGCGGTGGAAGCCGATGGTGATCCCGTGGCACGCCAGGAAGTACATGAACACCATCAGGCCGAGATCCAGCCAGCTCACCCCCCAGCCCCAGGCCAGCGGAATCGCCGCCAGCAGCGCCAGGAAGGGAACGGTGATGAACAGCAGAAGGGCGATCTGCTCGATCGACCGCTTGTTCTCGCCGCCCAGCGTCGCGGACGGCGTGGGCGTATCGGAGGGTGCGGAAGAGCCCTCGATCAGATCGGGACTGGTGGTCATGAGGGTCCCCTGGGGGGTGAGAAGGGGGTGAGAAATTTGCAGGTGCCGCCCTGATCACGGACCCTACGGACCCGTAACCTACGGCATCGTAAGTATGGCAAAGGCGGAGCCCGCGGCAACAGGAGCGCGGCCGGGGCGGGCGCGGAGGCGTGCCCTGTGCCGCGCACGCCCCGGACTCATCCTGGAAGAACCCCGGACGAGCCGCCCCGCGGGCCCGGACGAGCCGCCCGCTGACCCCCGGACGCACCGCCCGGTGAACCCCCGATGGGCTCCCGATGAGCCGCCTGATGAGACATTTGCCCAGGCACACGCCCCGGACACCTATCCTGGGTCCCGTCGGACAGCGCGGTCCGCACGGGCAGCCCGAGCTGCGCATCAGGGGCATCAGGAGCCCCACGGTGCGCGCCGCCGGGACGCCCCCAGCCCAGTAGGCGCTCGAACACTGCAAGGAGCCGCACCTGTGAGCAGTGCTGACCAGGCCGCCCAGGCCCAGGCCACCCCCGTCACCCCGGCCGCCACCGCCAACGCGGAGCTGCGCGCGGACATCCGCCGACTCGGCGACCTCCTCGGGGAGACCCTCGTACGCCAGGAAGGCCAGGACCTCCTCGACCTCGTCGAACGCGTCCGCGCCCTCACCCGCACCGACGGCGAAGCCGCCGCCGCGCTGCTCGGCGACACCGACCTGGAGACCGCCGCCAAGCTGGTGCGCGCCTTCTCCACCTACTTCCACCTCGCCAACGTCACCGAGCAGGTGCACCGCGGCAAGGAACTGCGCGCCCACCGCGCCGCCGAGGGCGGGCTCCTCGCCCGCACCGCCGACATGCTCAAGGACGCCGACCCCGAGCACCTGCGCGAGACGGTCAAGAACCTCAACGTCCGCCCCGTCTTCACCGCCCACCCCACCGAGGCGGCCCGCCGCAGCGTCCTCAACAAGCTGCGCCGCATCGCCGCCCTGCTGGAGGAGCCCGTCACCGGCGCCGGCGACCGCCGCCGCCACGACCTGCGGCTCGCCGAGAACATCGACCTCGTCTGGCAGACCGACGAGCTCCGCGTGGTCCGCCCCGAGCCCGCCGACGAGGCCCGCAACGCCATCTACTACCTCGACGAGCTGCACGCCGGCGCCGTCGGTGACGTCCTCGAGGACCTCGCCGCCGAACTCCAGCGCGTCGGAGTCGAACTGCCCGCCGGCACCCGCCCCCTCACCTTCGGCACCTGGATCGGCGGCGACCGCGACGGCAACCCCAACGTCACCCCCGAAGTCACCCGCGACGTCCTGATCCTCCAGCACGAGCACGGCATCACCGACGCCCTCGAACTGATCGACTTCCTGCGCGGCCTGCTCTCGAACTCCATCCGCTACACCGGAGCCACCGAGGAACTCCTCGCCTCCCTCCAGGCCGACCTCGAACGCCTCCCCGAGATCAGCCCCCGCTACAAGCGGCTGAACGCCGAGGAGCCGTACCGCCTCAAGGCCACCTGCATCCGCCAGAAGCTCCTCAACACCCGCGAGCGCCTCGCCAAGGGCACCCCCCACGAGGAAGGCCGCGACTACCTCGGCACCGCCGAACTCCTCACCGACCTCACCCTCGTCCAGACCTCCCTGCGCGAACACCGCGGCGCCCTCTTCGCCGACGGCCGCATGGACCGCACCATCCGCACCCTCGCCGCCTTCGGCCTCCAGCTCGCCACCATGGACGTACGCGAGCACGCCGACGCCCACCACCACGCTCTGGGCCAGCTCTTCGACCGGCTCGGCGAGGAATCCTGGCGCTACGCCGACATGCCGCGCGACTACCGCGGCAAGCTCCTCGCCAAGGAGCTCCGCTCGCGCCGCCCCCTCGCCCCCACCCCGGCCCCCCTCGACGCCGCCGGCCAGAAGACCCTCGGCGTCTTCCTCGCCATCAAGGACGCCTTCGAGAAGTTCGGCCCGGAGGTCATCGAGTCCTACATCATCTCGATGTGCCAGGGCGCCGACGACGTCTTCGCCGCCGCCGTCCTCGCCCGCGAGGCCGGCCTCATCGACCTCCACGCCGGATGGGCCAAGATCGGCATCGTCCCGCTCCTGGAAACCACCGACGAGCTCCGCGCCGCCGACGTCATCCTCGACGAGATGCTGGCCGACCCCTCCTACCGACGCCTCGTCTCCCTGCGCGGCGACGTCCAGGAGGTCATGCTCGGCTACTCCGACTCCTCCAAGTTCGGCGGCATCACCACCAGCCAGTGGGAGATCCACCGCGCCCAGCGCCGCCTGCGCGACGTAGCCCACCGCTACGGCGTCCGCCTGCGCCTCTTCCACGGCCGCGGCGGCACCGTCGGCCGCGGCGGCGGCCCCTCCCACGACGCGATCCTCGCCCAGCCCTGGGGCACCCTCGAAGGCGAGATCAAGGTCACCGAGCAGGGCGAGGTCATCTCCGACAAGTACCTCGTCCCCTCCCTGGCCCGCGAGAACCTCGAACTGACCGTCGCGGCCACCCTGCAGGCCTCCGCCCTGCACACCGCCCCCCGCCAGTCCCCGGACGCCCTCACCCGCTGGGACACGGCCATGGAGACCGTCTCCGACGCCGCGCACTCCGCCTACCGCGCGCTCGTCGAGGACCCCGACCTGCCCGCCTACTTCTTCGCCGCCACCCCCGTCGACCAGCTCGCCGACCTCCACCTGGGCTCCCGCCCCTCCCGCCGCCCCGACTCCGGCGCCGGCCTCGACGGCCTGCGCGCCATCCCGTGGGTCTTCGGCTGGACCCAGTCCCGCCAGATCGTCCCCGGCTGGTACGGCGTCGGCTCCGGCCTCAAGGCCCTGCGCGAAGCCGGCCAGGAGGACGTCCTCGCCGAGATGGGCGAACGCTGGCACTTCTTCCGCAACTTCCTGTCCAACGTCGAGATGACCCTGGCCAAGACCGACCTGCGGATCGCCCGCCACTACGTCGACACCCTCGTCCCCGACCACCTCAAGCACGTCTTCACCCGCATCGAGGCCGAGCACGAGCTCACCGTCGCCGAAGTCCTGCGCATCACCGGAGGCGAGAAGCTCCTCGACTCCCAGCCGGTGCTCCAGCAGACCTTCGCCGTCCGCGACGCCTACCTGGACCCCATCTCCTACCTCCAGGTCTCCCTCCTCGCCCGCCAGCGCGCCGCCGCCGCCCGCGGCGAAGAGCCGGACCCGCTGCTCTCCCGCGCCCTGCTGCTCACCGTCAACGGCGTCGCCGCGGGCCTGCGCAACACCGGCTGACACGGAGCCCCGGTATCCGTGTCCGTCACCCTTTGTGATGACGGACACGGATATCCGGCGCTACGGTGGGTTCCCAGGACCAAGACTGTCGTCCATGGGAGCAACCATGACCGCTGAGTCCCTCCACGACTGGACGCGTCCCCCGCTGGACGGGTACACCGTGGACGACCTGCTGACCTTGCCGGACCTCCCGCGACACACAGAGCTGATCGACGGGAGCCTGGTCTTCGTGAGTCCGCAGCGCTACATCCACTCCGCGCTGATCGACCACCTGGTGAACTGCCTGCGGCAGAGCGCGCCGGCCCACCTCAAGGTCGCACGCGAGATGACCGTGGTGCTCGACAAGAGGAACGGCCCCGAGCCCGACATCTCCGTGCTGCGAAGTGAAGCACTCACCAACCCCAGGCAGACGCACTTCTACGCCGCCGACATCCTGCTCGCCGTCGAGGTGGTCTCACCCGAGTCCGAGGCCCGGGACACCGACGCCAAGCTCCGCAAGTACGCCGCCGCGGGCATCCCCAGCTACTGGCTGGTCAAGGACGAGGGCGACGAGGAGGTCGAGCCCGTGGTGTACCTGTATGAACTCGACCCGCACACCCGCGTGTACGTATGCCAGGGGATCCACAAGAAGCCGTTCACGGCCGACCGGCCGTTCCCGGTCGACGTCGACTTCGCGGACATGCCTTAGCCCTACGAGTTGTAGGCCGACTGCGCCCGCTCCAGGCCCTCCTGGATCAGGCACTCCACCGCATCCGCCGCCCGGTCCACGAACCAGTCCAGCTCCTTGCGCTCCGTCGACGAGAAGTCCTTCAGCACGAAGTCCGCGACCTGCATCCGACCCGGGGGCCGCCCGATCCCACACCGCACCCGGTGGTAGTCCGCACCCATCGACTTCGTCATCGACTTCAGACCGTTGTGCCCGTTGTCCCCGCCGCCCAGCTTCAGCCGCAGCGTCGGGTAATCGATGTCCAGCTCGTCGTGGACCGCCACGATCCGCTCCAGTGGCACCTTGTAGAAGTCCCGCAGAGCCGTCACCGGGCCGCCCGACAGGTTCATGAACGACATCGGCTTCGCGATCACCACACGCCGGTTCGCCGGACCCGGCGGACCGATACGGCCCTCGACCACTTGCGCCCGCGCCTTGTGCGCCTTGAACTTCCCGCCGATCCGCTCCGCCAGCAGGTCGGCCACCATGAAACCGATGTTGTGGCGGTTGCCCGCGTACTCCGCTCCCGGATTCCCGAGACCGACGATCAGCCAGGGCGCCGCGTCGTCCGACATCAAATGCTCCTTAAGGCCTGGAAGCCTGGAAAGCCTGGAAAGAAAGACGACCGCCGTCCCGCTCCAGTGGAGCCGGACGGCGGTCGGTCAGCAACTGCTGAGGGGGTGGGGCGAGGCTCAGGCCTCTTCGCCCTCGGCCTCGGCGGCCTCGGCGGCCGGCTCCTCGGCCTGCGGGGCGACGACCTGCAGGACGGCGGTCTCACCGTCGACGGCCAGCGTGGCACCGGCCGGCAGGACCAGGTCGGAGGCGTGCACCGTGGCACCGGCCTCCAGGCCCTCGATCGACACGGTGATCTCGGTCGGCAGGTGGGTGGCCTCGGCCTCGACGGAGACGGTCGCCAGCAGGGTCTCCAGCAGGTTGCCACCGGCGGCCAGCTCGCCCTCGGTCACGACCGGAACCTCGACCGTGACCTTCTCGCCCTTCTTGACGATCAGGAAGTCGACGTGGGAGATCGTGCGCTTCAGCGGGTGACGCTGGATGGCCTTCGGCAGAACGAGCTCGGTGCCGTCGCCCGCGATGTCCAGGGACAGCAGGACGTTCGGGGTCTTCAGCGCCATCATCAGACCGTGGGCCTCGACGTTGACGTGCTTCGGGGCGGTGCCGTGACCGTAGATGACACCGGGGGTCAGGGCGTCGCGACGGGCCTGGCGGGCAGAGCCCTTGCCGAAGGTGTCGCGCAGGGTGGCGGAAAGCTTGACCTCGGACATGCTCACTCCTCGTGGGGTGACGGAAAAATGGACA
This sequence comes from Streptomyces sp. NPDC048337, assembly GCF_043201175.1. NCBI lineage: Bacteria > Bacillati > Actinomycetota > Actinomycetes > Kitasatosporales > Streptomycetaceae > Streptomyces > Streptomyces sp. NPDC048337. The sequence goes on along the minus strand of NZ_JBICYR010000013.1, from coordinate 11,896 downwards.
CAGTCACCCGGCCGAAACGGCCTGCTACGAAGAGCGCGTCGATAACGGAGCCCCGCACACAAAAGTGCGGCCTCCCTCGCCGAGCAACTTCATGAGTCTACCCGGCGGGGAGGCCGCCCTTCAAAAGGATCTTCTGTGGCCCTTGTTACTGCTGTTACTGCTGTTACTGCTGCTCTTCGAACAGGCTGGTGACCGACCCGTCCTCGAAGACCTCGCGCACCGCGCGCGCGATCATCGGGGCGATCGACAGCACCGTGATCTTGTCGAGCTCCAGGTCCGACGGGTCCGGCAGGGTGTTCGTGAACACGAACTCGCTGACCTTGGAGTTCTTCAGCCGGTCCGCCGCCGGGCCCGACAGGATGCCGTGCGTGGCCGTCACGATGACGTCCTCCGCGCCGTGCGCGAACAGCGCGTCCGCAGCGGCGCAGATCGTGCCACCCGTGTCGATCATGTCGTCCACCAGGACACACACGCGGCCCTTGACCTCACCCACGACCTCGTGGACGGTCACCTGGTTCGCGACGTCCTTGTCACGGCGCTTGTGCACGATGGCGAGGGGCGCGTCCAGGCGGTCGCACCAGCGGTCGGCCACACGCACACGGCCGGCGTCCGGGGACACGATCGTCAGCTTCGAACGGTCCACCTTGGCGCCCACGTAGTCCGCGAGGACGTTCAGCGCCGACAGGTGGTCCACCGGACCGTCGAAGAAGCCCTGGATCTGGTCCGTGTGCAGATCGACCGTGAGGATGCGGTCCGCACCCGAGGTCTTCAGCAGATCGGCGACCAGACGCGCCGAGATCGGCTCGCGGCCCTTGTGCTTCTTGTCCTGACGGGCATACCCGTAGGACGGGACGATCACGGTGATGGAGCGGGCCGACGCGCGCTTCAGCGCGTCGATCATGATCAGCTGCTCCATGATCCACTTGTTGATCGGAGCCGTGTGGCTCTGGATCAGGAAGCAGTCCGCGCCACGCGCCGACTCCTGGAAGCGGACGTAGATCTCACCGTTCGCGAAGTCGAAAGCCTTGGTCGGCACGAGGCCGACGCCCAGCTGGTGCGCGACCTCCTCGGCCAGCTCGGGGTGGGCGCGGCCGGAGAAGAGCATCAGCTTCTTCTCGCCGGTCGTCTTGATCCCGGTCACAGCACTGTCTCCTCAGACGTGTTGAAAGCTGCTCGCCCCCATGTGCGTCCGTCCCGCACACGGTGAGCCAGCCGAATTGCGTGCACCTATCACGGTACGCCGTCCCAGACGTACCCGTTTCCGGTCAGTTCACCTCAACGGCCGTCGGAGTCCACCTGGACCGCCGACTGAGCCGCCGTCGCGGACGCGCTTCCCGGACGCTTGCGAGCCACCCAACCCTCGATATTCCGCTGCTGGCCACGGGCCACGGCCAGCGCACCGGGCGGTACGTCCTTCGTGATCACGGACCCGGCGGCCGTGTAGGCACCGTCCCCGATGGTGACGGGTGCCACAAACATGTTGTCCGACCCCGTCTTACAGTGCGAGCCGACCGTGGTGTGGTGCTTGTGCTCGCCGTCGTAGTTCACGAAGACGCTGGCGGCGCCGATGTTGCTGTACTCGCCGATCGTCGCGTCACCCACATAGGACAGGTGCGGCACCTTCGTGCCCTCGCCGATCGTCGCGTTCTTCATCTCCACGTACGTGCCGGCCTTCGCCTTCACGCCGAGGTTCGTACCCGGACGCAGGTACGCGAACGGCCCCACGCTCGCCTGCGCGCCCACGACCGCACCGTCCGCCACCGTGTTGTCCACACGGGCGCCCGCGCCCACCGTGGTGTCCTTCAGCCGCGTGTTCGGGCCGACCTCGGCGCCCTCCGCGACGTGGGTGGCGCCCAGGAGCTGCGTCCCCGGGTGGATCAGCGCGTCCTGCCCGAAGGTGACCGTCACGTCCACGAACGTACTGGCCGGGTCCACGACCGTCACGCCCGCGAGCATGGCCCGCTCCAGCAGGCGCGCGTTCAGCAGGGCGCGGGCCTCGGCGAGCTGCACCCGGTTGTTGATGCCGAGGATCTGGCGGTGGTCGGCGCCGACCGAGGCGCCGACGCGGTGCCCGGCCTCGCGCAGGATCCCCAGCACGTCGGTGAGGTACTCCTCGCCCTGGCTGTTGTCCGTACGGACCTTGCCGAGCGCGTCGGCGAGCAGGGCGCCGTCGAAGGCGAAGACCCCGGAGTTGATCTCCCGGATCGCGCGCTGGGCGTCGGTGGCGTCCTTGTGCTCGACGATGGCCGTCACGGCGCCCGTCTCCGCGTCCCGGACGATGCGGCCGTAGCCGGTGGAGTCCGGCACCTCGGCGGTGAGCACGGTGACGGCGTTGCCGTCGGCCTCGTGGGTCCGCGCGAGCTGCTGGAGCGTCTCCCCGGTCAGCAGCGGGGTGTCGCCGCAGACGACGATCACGGTGCCGTCGGGGGTGCCGCCGAGCTCCTGGAGGGCCATGCGGACGGCGTGCCCGGTGCCGTTCTGCTCGTACTGCACGGCCGTGCGGACGCCGGCGTCGATGCCGGCGAGGTGCGCGGTGACCTGCTCCCGGGCGTGCCCGACGACCACGACGAGGTGGGCGGGGTCCAGCTCACGGGAGGCGGCGACGACGTGACCGACGAGCGAGCGCCCGCAGATCTCGTGCAGAACCTTGGGTGTGGCCGACTTCATGCGGGTGCCTTCACCCGCTGCGAGTACGACGACGGCTGCCGGGCGGTTGGCGCTCACGGGTGTGTCCTTCGGCTTCGGGTGGTGGACCCGTGAAGGATACCGGGGCGTTAAGGGCCGGGAACGAGTGCGGGTCCCGACCGTGGTGGTCGGGACCCTGCGCTCGCGTGCTCCCCTGCCAGGACTCGAACCCGGACATAGGACTCCAAAGGTCCCAGTGCTGCCGATTACACCACAGGGGATAGCAAAGCCGACCAAATCGGACATTCGCCTCTGTTGATCGAGTCGACGGCACCTACTATGCCGCACCAGGCGCCTTCGATGCGACGGTACAAATCGGAGCCCTTCAGGACTCGCACCGCAAGGCAACCTCGATACGTGTCGCCAGTGTTCTTCCGGTTCGTGCGAGGGTTGTGCCGTTTGAGCGTGGTCTTGCAGAAGTGGGACGCATCGAGCCTCACTACGTCGATCCAGTACTGCTCGGCCTCCGCGACATTGGCGGTTTCGTGGATCTGGAGGGTGAACCGGAGGCGGTCGTCCGTGACGCCCATGAGGCGTAGCCATGCGAGGAAAACCCGGATCATGCCTGCGTCGCTGTTCACGAAGGTGATCTGGGGATGTGGCTGATGAGGTTTGGTCTTTCCGCCCTCAGCCCAGTAGAGGCCCATACCGAGGAGGAAAAGTTCCCGCTCGGTGAGTTCGCCGATTCCTTCCTGCGCCGCCCGGCGCGTGGCCTCGTATCCGGCCTTGCGTCGGGCGTAGGCCTCCGCGCGGCCCTGGTTTGCGCGAACCATGTCCGTGCCGGGCGGTCGATGCATCCTCTCTGGCTTGGGGAGGTCGCGGACCCAGAGGGAGATCGAGCTCTTCGAGCAGCCGAGCTCGACCTGGATCTGGTCGTACGTCATGCCCTGGAGGCGGAGTTCGCGGGCGCGGTCGCGGAGGTCGTCCTTCGCGTTGGGGCGCTTGGTCCACTCGGGGGCCGGTTCGCCCTCCAGGAGGCGGTTCAGGATGTCGTTGTTGTGGACGGCGAGGCGGTCGCGGATCTGGCGGCGGCTGAGGCCCTCGCGGCGGAGGGTCACTGCCTGCTCGCGCAAGGCTTCGAAGGTTGCGGCGCCCGTGCGGAGGCCGCCGGTGCCGTCGCCGGGGCGGCGTCGGGGTTCGGGCATGTTGCCAATTGTCGTCCGGAATGTGGGATTCAGGTCTCGGGGAGCGGACGTTTCCGTCGTACGTGCGATTACTGCCGGTTCTCGGGATTTTCGTTCGACCGTGTGCTGGGGCCCCTGCGTACGCTGGACCGCATGACCAGTACGGGGGAAGTGGAAGGCCGCGCTGGGCCGCCCTTGGGGTGGGTGCGGCGGCGGGACGTCGTGGTGGATGTCGCGCTCGGTGGGGCGTCCGCCGTCGAGTGCGGATGGGAAGGCGTGGGCTTCGCCGCCGAGGCGGGGATTCCGGCCGTCCTCGGGGTGCTGTTCGGGATCGCGGTGGGGGCCGTGCTCGTGCTGCGGCGGCGGTGGCCGATCGCCGTGGTGCTGGTGGGGATCGGCATCACGCCCGCCGTGATGGGCTTCCTGCTCGGGGTGGTGGGGCTGTACACGCTGGCCTCCTCCGAGGTGCCCCGGCGGATCACCGCCACGCTGACCTCGATGGCGCTGGCCGCGACCTTCGCGGTCATGTACATGCAGACCAGCGGGGACGTGGAGGCGGGCCGTACGTTCGTGCTGATGCTGTCCGTCTTCGTGGCGGTGGCGCTGACCGTGCCGCCGGTGCTGTTCGGGCTGTACATCGGGGCCCGGCGGCGGCTGATGGAGAGCCTGCAGGAGCGGGCGGATTCGCTGGAGCGGGAGTTGTCGCTGCTCGCGGACCGGGCGGAGGAGCGGGCCGAGTGGGCCCGTACGGAGGAGCGGACGCGGATCGCGCGGGAGATGCATGACGTCGTGGCGCACCGGGTGTCGCTGATGGTGGTGCACGCGGCTGCGTTGGAGGCGGTGGCGGCGAAGGATCCGGCGCGGGCGGCGAAGAACGCGGCGCTGGTGGGGGACATGGGGCGGCAGGCGTTGACGGAGTTGCGGGAGATGTTGGGGGTGCTGCGGGCCACTGCTGCGGAGAAGCCGGCTTCGGCTCCGGCCTCGGCCGCGGTTGCGGCGCCGGTGGCGTTGGTGGGGGGTTTTGAGGACGGGCCTTCGCTGGACGAGCTGGAGGCGTTGGTCGGGCAGTCCGAGGCGGCCGGGATGGCCGTGGAGATGGTGGTGCTGGGGAAGGGGGCCGGGTATGCGGCGGAGGTGGAGCAGACGGCGTACCGGGTGGTGCAGGAGGCGCTGACCAATTGCCACAAGCACGCTCCGGGGGCGCGGGTGACGGTGCGGCTCGCGCATCGGGAGGGGGAGGTGGCGATGCAGGTGGAGAACGGGCCGTGTGACGGGTCTTCCGCCGAGCCGGGGCTGCCCAGTGGGGGGAACGGGTTGGTGGGGATGCGGGAGCGGGTGCTGGGGCTGGGCGGGGTGTTCGTGTCGGGGCCGACGGATGAGGGTGGGTTCAAGGTGTCGGCCGTGTTGCCGGTGCGGTAGCTCGGGTGCGGGGGTCCGGTGTGGCGCCGTTGCCGGGGCTCCGCCCCGGACCCGGCGCCTCAAGCGCCGGCGGGGCTGGATATGCCCGGCTGGGTGGGCATGTGCGGCTCAAGGATCGGGGCTCCGCCCCGGGCCCCGCGCCTCAAGCGCCGGCGGGGCTGGATGTGCGCCGGCGGGGCCGGGTGCGCCTCAGCCCGTTGTGAGGCGGGTGGGTTGGAGGCCCGTCAGGAGGAGGGTGAGGGCTTCGTCGAGGCCCCCGCCGAGGTACCAGTCGCCGGTGTGGTCGATGCCGTAGACGCGGCCTTCGCGGTCGAGGGCGAGGTGGGAGCTTCCCCCAGCTACCGCTGGGAGGTGCCCCCGGTCGGCCTCGATGCCGAGGGGGCAGAGCTGGGTGGACAGGGCGCGGCCCAGGTCGGCGAAGGTGCGGGCGAGGTAGAGCCCGGTGAGCGGGTCGAGGCGGATGGTCGTGGGCGCTATCTGGCGGCCGGGGCCGGGGGCGGAGACCGTGAGGCCGCCGAATTCGGCCCAGGCCTCGACGGCGGCGGGGAAGACGGTGTGCCGGTGACCGGCGGGGGTGGTGTGGTCCCGGAGGGCGTCGGCCCAGTATTCGGCTTGTTTGATGTCCCAGCGGCCGGGTTCCCAGCCGGCGGTGCGCAGGGCGGAGTCCACGGCGGTGGGGAAGCGGGTGGCCGAGGAGCGGTCGTAGGAGGCTGAGGCTGAGGTGGTCATGGCTACTCGGCTGGGGTGAGGTCGACGGGGCGTACGCCGAAGTGGGCGAGGAGTGCGTCGCAGGAGCGGCAGGGGGGTGCGTAGCTGCCGTGGAGGGGGTCGCCGTCCTCGCGGATGCGGCGGGCGGTGATCTTCGCGTGCTTGAGGGAGCGGCGGGCTTCGTTCGCGGAGAGGGGTTTGCGGGAGGCGCGTCTGGAGCGGGCGCTTTCGACGGCGGCCAGGTGGCGGGAGAGCAGGATCGCTTCGGGGCAGCGGCCGGTGAAACGTTCGCGCTGGCCGCTGGTGAGCGTGTCGAGGAAGTCCTGTACCAGGGGGTGGAGTACGGGCGGCTGGTCTGCCTTGCCGGCGGTGCCGGTGAGGGTTTCGCCGCGTACGGAGAGGGCGGCGGCGATGGTGGGCAGGATGCCGTCGCGGCGGAAGCGCAGGACGGGTACGGCGGGTCGGCCGTCGGTGCTGCTCCAGCGCAGGCGGGGGTCGCCGCCGGGGCCGCTGTCGGGTCCGCCGGGTTCGGTGGCCGGGCCGGCGGTCGGGCCGGCGGTCGGGCCGGTGGTGTCGGCCGCTTCTGTGCGTGTTGCCGTGTTCTGCATGGTCGCGCTTTCCCTCCCGTGGCCGCGGTGGTCGCCGCTGTGCGCACGCCCCCGTGCTGCGGGGACAGCCTGCCAAATGTCATGTGTCATGCGGAAGCGGGGTCGCATATTCGTATCAATTCGGATGTTCCCGGCCATGGGTCGGGTGCACCGGCAGCGCGCGGGTGAGCCCCTTGCCCCAGCGCATAGGCTGTGGTGAACCAGCCAGATCCAGCAGGGGGCTACCGCCATGACGACAGGTCGGCTCGGGCAGCATGCCGCGCCACCCAACGCCGCTTACTCGGGGCAGGTCGTGCATTTCCCGGACCCGGTCCGGGCCGCTCGGCATCCCCACGGTGTGCGGATGGACGGCAATGGGCATCCGGACTTCTCCGCGTACGCGCGTGCGGCGGTGGAGATCGCGGATCCGCCGGAGGGCTTCGGCGTCGACGAGCTGCGGCTGACGGACTACGTGTCCGCGAACGCGGCGATGCAGGCGGCCGGGCACGAGCTGTGGGACACGGTCGGCCCGGTGGCGACCCCGCACGGCTGGACCTGGCACCACGTGGCGGGCTCGCGGCGCATGGAGCTGGTCCCGGTCGAGGTGAAGGCGCTGCTGCGGCACCACGCGGGGCTGGCGACGGCGCCGGTGGACCACGAGAAGCGCGGGACGCGGCCGCTGCAGGAGGTGCGCCCGGCGCATCTGGGGCTGCCGAAGACGGTGGTGTCGGTCTCCGAGGAGCTGGTGCAGGGCGTCGAGGAGGACCTCGGCTACCGGCTGCCGGAGGCGTACCGCGCGTTCCTGAAGGCCGCGGGCGGCTGTGCGCCGGTGGGCGCGGGGCTGGACGTGGACCTCGGTCTGCTGGTGGACCAGCCGTTCTTCACGGTGCGTGAGGAGGCGGCGGTCAATGACCTGGTGTACGTCAACAAGTGTCTGCGGGACCACCTGACGAAGGACTACCTGTGCGTGGCCTTCGTCCAGGGCGGGTTGCTCGCGCTGAAGGTGAAGGGCGAGGGCATCGGTTCGGTGTGGTTCTCTCCGTACGACGACGCGCGCGACCGCGACGGTTGGACCGTGCAGGAGCGCGTGGAGCGGCTGTTGTTGCCGTGCGGCGGTGATTTCGATGCCTTTCTGGAGCGGTTGGCGGGTAATCCGCCGGAGCTGGAGACGGTGGCCGGTCTGATGGTGGACGGCGGATTCGCACGTTCGGTTCCGGTCCTGGTGGAGGGTTGATCGCGCCGTGGTGACGTTTGCGCAGGCGCAGGAGCGCGCCGAGGAATGGATCAACGGGGACGTGCCCGCGTACCAGCACCGGGAGGTGCGCGTACGGGAGTTCGGGCTCGGGTTCGTGGTGTGGGCGGAGGACCGGGCGGCCGGGCCCGTCTCGGGTGGCGGCCGGCAGCGGCTGGTCATAGCGCGGGACAGTGGCGAGGTGACGCTGTGGCCGGGGCTGCCGGTGGGTGAGGTGATCCGCCGGTATGAGGAGGAGTACGGGGCCGCGGCTGCGGCCGCCGCTTCGGAGGCTTCGGTTCCGCCGCCGCGGATCGACTCGGAGCAGACGTCGTTCATCCTGAGCCCGCCGGAGTGGCTGCAGGAGGCCGCGGACCGGGCGGGGATTCCGGGGGGCGCGGGCGGTCCTGCGGCTCCGGCGGCTCCGGCTGCTCCTGTGGGGCCTGCCGCTCCGGCCGTTCCTGCCGCTCCGGTCGCTCCGGTTGTTCCTTCGGCCCCGGAGCCGGTGGCCGCCTCCGCGCCGGAGCCCGAGCCGGTCGACGCCGGGCCGGGGCCGGTGGACGCGGTGCCGTTGCGGCGCGAGGTGCCGTACGAGCCGACGGCGAACGACGGGGTGCCGGTCGGGTCCACGCCGTGGGCCGGGACCGACGTGAACTCCGGTACGGACGACGCGTCCGTACCGCTGCCCGCGACGGTGTTCGCGCCGCCGCTGTCCGGGTCGGACCTGGAGGACGCGCCGTCGTCCGGTGTGGCGCCCGAGGCGAAGACCACGCTGATGGAGGGTGGCAGCCAGCTGCCGAAGACCGCTGTCACGCCGGCGCTGGAGCCGGACGCGGGCGACATCGCCGATGCGCCGACGAGCAAGGCCCAGATCTCCCGGCCGACGGGCGCGGGCCGGCCGCCGGCGGCTGCGCCTGCGCCTCCGGGTCCGCCTGGGGTGCCTGGTGCGCCTGGTGCCCCTGGCGTGCTCGGAGGCCTGGGTGCGCCGGGTGTTCCGGGTACGCCCGGCGCCCCTGGTGCGCCCGGTGTTCCGAGTGCTCCCGGTGCGCCTGGCGGGCCCGGTGCCCCCGGTGCCCCCGGTGCTCCCGGCGTCCCTGGTGCTCCGGGCGGTGGGCTTGCCCATGCCGCGACGATGCTGGCCGGTCCGGCCGTCGTGGGCGGGCCGCCCACGCCTCCCGGTCCGCCCGGTGCTCCCGGTGCCGGTCAGCCGCCGGCGCCTCCGGGTCCGCCCGGGGCCCCCGGTGCCGGTCAGCCGCCGGCGCCTCCCGGTCCGCCCGGTGCCCCCGGTGCCGGTCAGCCGCCGGCGCCTCCCGGTCCGCCCGGTGCCCCCGGCGGCGGGGCCCATCACGCCGCCACGATGCTCGCCGGTCCCGGCGTACCGCAGCCGCCCGGTCCGCCCGGTCCGCCCGGTCCGCCGGGGGCTCCCGGTGCTCCGGGTGCGCACGGTTCCCTCGGTGGCGGGCTCGACCATGCCGCCACGATGCTGGCCGGTCCGGCCGTGGTGGGTCAGCCGCCGGCGCCTCCCGGCCCGCCGCCGGGCGGACCGGTCGCGCCGCAGCAGCCGGCCCCGACCGGGGCGCCCACCGTCGGCCCCGGCTACCAGGCCGTGCTGCGCTACCGGGCCCCCGACGGCTCCGAGCAGCAGCTCATCCGCCGCTCGGCGCCCGGTACCCCGCACCCCGAGTGGCAGATCCTGCACGAGCTGCGCGCCATGAACGTGCCGCCGCAGCAGGTGCTGGAGCTGCACACCGAGCTGGAGTCCTGTGAGCTGCCCGGCGGTTATTGCGCGCGGATGATCCGGGAGACCTGGCCGCAGGTGCGGATCACCAGCGTGGCCCCGTACGGCAAGGACCACGCGGGCCGTCAGCAGGGCATGCGCCATCTGCTCACCCATCAGGGGGAACTGCACCAGGTGGCGGACGGCCCGGCGCGCCCCGCGCCCGTACGCGCGCCGCTGCCGCAGGTACCGCTGCAGCCGGCGATCCCGCTGGACGCGATCGCGCAGGAGCTGACGGCTGCCTTCGGTCCGCAGGGCGTGTTCCGCTTCGACCAGCGGGCCGTGTCCCGTCAGGGTGTGCCGGAGATCGTGGCGCAGACGCTGGTGTGGTCGGGTCTGCCGGTCGATTTCGGGCCGTTCTTCTGGGCGCAGGCCGTGCCGGGTCAGCCGGTGCCGACGCTGGCCGAACTGGCCGCGCAGCGGCAGGTGCAGCCGGCGTCGGACGCGGGCTCGTACCTGGTCGTCGGCAGCGACTTCGGCAAGGCGCTGTGCGTGCAGTACGGGACCGCGCACATCGTGGCGGTGCCGGTGGAGGGTGGTCCGGGTGGTGCCCCGGTGCCGCCGCAGTTCGTGAACTCCAGCCTGCCGCAGTTCGTACGGTCGCTCGCGATGCTGGGTCACATGTGGCGGCTGCGCCAGCATCTGACGCCGGAGCAGGCGGGCCGCTGGACCGTCGATTTCCAGGCGAATCTGGCGGGGCTCGACAGTGCGGCGCTGGCCTCGCCGGAGAGCTGGTGGTCGGTGCTGCTGGAGCAGATGTGGGACGGACTGCTCTGATCGGATGATCGGTTCGGTGGCCGGGCCGAGACCCTCGAACGGGGTCTCGGCCCCGCGCGTCCGCCGTGGTGGTGGAAAAAGCGCCGCCGAGACATGAAAGCCCCCGCCAGGGGCGGTTACCGGAAGGGTTGCCCCCCATAG
>NZ_JBICYR010000013.1:0-1437 GCF_043201175.1 Streptomyces sp. NPDC048337 | reverse complement strand
GGCGGGCCGCGCGGGGGGGTGGGGGGGGGGGGGGGGGGGGGGGTGTGGGGGCGGGGGGGGGGGGGGGGTTTTGGGGGGGGGGGGGGGGGGGGCCCCCCCCGCGGGGGCCCCCCCCCCCGGCCATTCCGGCTTCTGGGAGCAAATGGCGCATCCTTGACAGGAATCCCCGCGAGAGAGGCGCTTCCAGGATGAGTGCACCCATTGCGACTGTGCGCGGTCGTGGCTACCGCATCGAAGAGGTCGACCGGTATCTCGCCCGGCTCTCCGGCAGTCGTGATGAGGCCTGGGAGCGCGTGGCGCGGCTGACCGTCCTGGCCAGGCAGATGGAGGCGGACGCGGTCCGGCTGCGCGAGGCGGTGGCGGCGCTGGCCCCGCAGACGTACGAGGACCTGAGCGAGCGCGCCCGCCGGATCCTGCTGCTGGCGCAGGAGGAGGCGGACTCCGTACGGGAGGAGGCGCGGGCGGACGTGTCCGCGACGCTGGGCGCGGCCGAGGCGCACGCGGACCGGGCGGCGGAACTGGCGCGGCAGGACGCGGAGGCGGTGCGCGAGCAGACGGAGGTCCGGTCCCGGCAGGGGCTGCTGCGGGCGCAGCGGGAGGCGGACGACGCGCGGGCGGAGGCGCGGGAGGACGCGCAGGTGTGGCGGGCGCAGGGGGCGGCCGCGGTCGCGGAGATGCGGCGGCGGTCGGACGCGCTGCTGGCGGAGCGGGAGCAGGAGCGGGTGGAGCGGTGGGAGGCGGCGGAACGGGAGCTGGCGGCCCGGGAGGCGGAGCTGGAGGCGCGCCACGCGGAGCTGGAACGTTATGCGGAGGCGCGGTTGGCGGAGGCCAGGCGGGGGTTCGCGGAGGTGGAGGAGTCGGCGCGGCACGGGTTGGAGGACGCGGAGGCGGTGGCGGCGGAGTTGCTGGCGGAGGCGGGGGTGCGGGAGGAGCGGGTGGGCCGGGAAACGGACCGCATCCTGCGGGAGCACGCGGAGACCCAGGAGGAGATGCGGGCCCACATGAACCACATCCGCTCCAGCCTGGCAGCCCTAACAGGCCGAGCCCCGGCCTGACGGCCCCCCGGGCGGGGGCTTCGCGGTCGCGGGCCGACCCCCTGACCGGGGGCTCGGCCGCCCCCTTGGCGGGGGCCGCGCCGGTCCCTCGGCGGGGGCATGGCGGGGCCGGGTCGGGTGCCTTGGCCGGGGCTTGGCCGGTCCCTTGGCGGGGGCTTCGTGGGGCCGGGGCCGGTTCCCCGGCCGGGGGCTCGGCCGGTCCCCTGGCGGGGGTTCGTGAGGCCGGGGCCGGGGTGGGGTGTCGTCCGGGACGGGCTTCGATGTTCGGCGCCCTTTCCGGGCCGGGCCTGTCGGACGGCACCTCGCGCCGAATTCATCTCGTTTTAGTCCCGGCCGACACCCCACCCCGTCCCCGACCCCGACCGGGCGCGCGCAGCCAGAT